>NZ_JABWRU010000080.1:0-270 GCF_014269165.1 Pseudomonas sp. SWRI68
GACTTGATACCCAGGCTGATTTCACCGGCGTCCTTATAGACGTCGTCGCCTTGCGCAGCATGGCTGTACGGCGCGCTGGTTTCGCCAGCCTTGATGGTCACAACTTCGTTATTGCTCAGGGTCACGACAAGGTCGTGGTCCAGGGCAGCGTTGATGTGAACGGTGAAGGTCGGCTTCACGTTCTCTGCGACCGAGACCTGATCGGCGGTGATGGTGACCTTGACCAGGTCGCCTTCGTTGCCCGGAGTACCTGGCTCGTCGGTGACAGCG
>NZ_JABWRU010000081.1:0-269 GCF_014269165.1 Pseudomonas sp. SWRI68
CAAATTTTACCTTAGCCTGATCCACTACCAGTGAAAGTAGTGTTCAGTCTATTTCTATCACATATCCGAATTTTTAAAGAACGATCTGACAAAAGCCAGAAATCAACATTCATCACCGAATGTTCATTTCTAAGTTCTGAGCAGTGCTGCGAAACCTGACCTGAAGAGTGGTGGAGCCAAGCGGGATCGAACCGCTGACCTCCTGCGTGCAAGGCAGGCGCTCTCCCAGCTGAGCTATGGCCCCGTATTTTGTAGGCCGCACCAAGTAA
>NZ_JABWRU010000082.1:0-262 GCF_014269165.1 Pseudomonas sp. SWRI68
CGTCCACATCAACACCGCGCTGGCGCACGACCTGGTCGTGACCCTGAGCAACAATGCTCAGGTCACCATCAAGGCCGGTGAAACCAGCAGCGAACCTTACACCCACGACGCACAGGGCGACGACGTCTACAAAGACGCTGGTGAAATCGGGCTGGGTATCAAATCGGCAGCAGACATCGATGGTCGCGCCTTCGAGAACTTGCAACTGGGTGATGCCGCGTCGGTTAAAGTCACCGACACCACCGACGATGTTATCGCCAAG
>NZ_JABWRU010000083.1:0-261 GCF_014269165.1 Pseudomonas sp. SWRI68
GCGCTTCTAAACGCTGTATGATTCGCCTCCCGCTACGAGAGATCGCAGCGAGTCAAGTGTTTGAAGCTAAACGAGTTTCTCGCAAAAAACTTCAAAATAAACGCTTGACAGAAAATGAGGAAAGCGTAGAATGCGCGCCTCGGTTGAGAAGAAAAGCTCTTAACCAACCGCTCTTTAACAAATTGAATCAAGCAATTCGTGTGGGTGCTTGTGAGTACGGACTGATAGTCACAAAGATTATCAGCATCACAAGTGACCATG
>NZ_JABWRU010000084.1:0-261 GCF_014269165.1 Pseudomonas sp. SWRI68
GGTCGGCTTCACGTTCTCTGCGACCGAGACCTGATCGGCGGTGATGGTGACCTTGACCAGGTCGCCTTCGTTGCCCGGAGTACCTGGCTCGTCGGTGACAGCGGTGCTGACTGGGGTCTTGTCCAGGACCAGGTTCTCGAACTTGCCGACGTCGGCACCGTCGACGCTGGCGATCGATTTGATCACCGGGTCATTGGTGCCGGTGTAGACGTTGTCCGGAGCAGTCACGGTGACGAAACCGCTGGTGCTGTTGGCCGGGAC
>NZ_JABWRU010000085.1:0-257 GCF_014269165.1 Pseudomonas sp. SWRI68
TGCTTGATTCAATTTGTTAAAGAGCGGTTGGTTAAGAGCTTTTCGTCTCAACCGAGGGGCGCATTCTACGCTTTCCTCATTTGCTGTCAAGCGTTTATTTTGAAGTTTTTTGCGAGAAACTCGTTTAGCTTCAAACACTTGACTCACTGCGATCTCTCGTAGCGGGAGGCGAATCATACAGCGTTTAGAAGCGCTGTCAACCACCATCTTAACCGCTGACGACCTTTCGATCGGAGCACTTCCACCACTACCTGGCT
>NZ_JABWRU010000086.1:0-256 GCF_014269165.1 Pseudomonas sp. SWRI68
CGGCTTCACGTTCTCTGCGACCGAGACCTGATCGGCGGTGATGGTGACCTTGACCAGGTCGCCTTCGTTGCCCGGAGTACCTGGCTCGTCGGTGACAGCGGTGCTGACCGGCGTCTTGTCCAAAACCAGGTTCTCGAACTTGCCGACATCGGCGCCATCAACCGAAGCGATCGACTTGATTACTGGGTCGTTGGTGCCGGTGTAAACGTTGTCCGGAGCAGTGACAGTCACGAAGCCCGAGGTGCTGTTGGCCGGC
>NZ_JABWRU010000087.1:0-256 GCF_014269165.1 Pseudomonas sp. SWRI68
GACGGTGAAGGTCGGTTTAACGTTTTCAGCGACCGAAACCTGGTCGGCAGTAATGGTGACTTTGACCAGATCGCCTTCGTTGCCTGGAGTACCCGGCTCGTCGGTGACAGCAGTGCTGACTGGGGTCTTGTCCAGGACCAGGTTCTCGAACTTGCCAACATCGGCGCCATCAACCGAAGCGATCGACTTGATTACTGGGTCGTTGGTGCCGGTGTAGACGTTGTCCGGCGCGGTCACGGTGACGAAACCGCTGGTG
>NZ_JABWRU010000088.1:0-253 GCF_014269165.1 Pseudomonas sp. SWRI68
GATGTGGACGGTGAAGGTCGGCTTCACGTTCTCTGCGACCGAAACCTGATCGGCCGTGATGGTGACCTTGACCAGATCGCCTTCGTTGCCCGGAGTACCTGGCTCGTCGGTGACAGAGGTGCTGACTGGGGTTTTGTCCAGAACCAAGTTCTCGAACTGACCGACATCAGCGCCATCAACCGAAGCGATCGACTTGATCACTGGGTCGTTGGTACCGGTGTAGACGTTGTCAGGCGCAGTAACGGTGACGAAG
>NZ_JABWRU010000089.1:0-247 GCF_014269165.1 Pseudomonas sp. SWRI68
GACGGTGAAGGTCGGTTTAACGTTTTCAGCGACCGAAACCTGGTCGGCAGTAATGGTGACTTTGACCAGATCGCCTTCGTTGCCTGGAGTACCCGGCTCGTCGGTGACAGCGGTGCTGACCGGGGTCTTGTCCAGGACCAGGTTCTCGAACTTGCCGACATCGGCGCCGTCGACGCTGGCGATCGATTTGATTACTGGGTCATTGGTACCGGTGTAAACGTTGTCCGGCGCGGTAACGGTGACGAAA
>NZ_JABWRU010000009.1:0-250599 GCF_014269165.1 Pseudomonas sp. SWRI68
AGGGGTTCGAGTCCCCTAGGGGACGCCATTTGCGGGAATAGCTCAGTTGGTAGAGCACGACCTTGCCAAGGTCGGGGTCGCGAGTTCGAGTCTCGTTTCCCGCTCCAGTTTAAATACTGTGGCGTCTATGCGGTACAGTGGTGGTGAAGGTCTTCAGGGCGTTCACGCCGGTAGCGGTAAAGCTTCACAATGCGGGAATAGCTCAGTTGGTAGAGCACGACCTTGCCAAGGTCGGGGTCGCGAGTTCGAGTCTCGTTTCCCGCTCCAAACATGAAAAACGCCACTCTTTTGAGTGGCGTTTTTTTTTGTCCCGTTCGGGGCTCAGGGCAATTGATCGACCAGGGTGGCGCTGATCAGTGGGAAAGGTATCCAGCTCTGCTTGTCGTCGAAGCTGACCTGTACCTTGACCACGAACTGGTAGCCGCGCTCCAGCCCCTGCAGGGCCGTTTTGCTCACCGACCCGACATCGATCACCGGTCGCTCATCGGGTACAGGCATTTCGGTGACTATTGGGAGGGTGACCCGCTCCCTGATATCGCCCAGTTTTACCCCTTCGAGCCACACCGTCACATACTGGGACGCCGCCATGAAGCGCCACGACTGCAGGGTGAACGTGGCGCTGTCGCCCAGGGTATCCAGCACCAGCAGGTTGCCGCGGATCTCCAGGTACTGGATGATCGGCAGCCCGGTCAGGGTGGTGATGCGCAAGCGGTGGGTCTGCGAGATGTGGTTTTCGCCTTTGTAGTCCTTCAAGGTGTAGTCCAAGGGGATTGTCTTGCCCATGCCATGGGCGACGTACTGCCACGGGATGTGATACGCCTGCACGTCTGGTTCGGCGGGTGTGCTGGTCTGGTATGCGCCGGGGGTGCCTGGTTCGCCCCAGTACACAGTCACTTCTTCGTCATCGCCAACGATCACGCTGCTTGGCAGCGTGAATGTCACATAGTCGAGTGTGTTGCGCGGCAACAAGGTGCTGGTGTGTGTTGCGCCATCGGCTTCGAGGATGCGCGGGGGTAGCAGAATGCGCTCGGCCGGCGTGGCAGTGGTCTGCAGGCTTTGCGCCAGTGAATACTGGATGGCAGTGCCAGCACGGTCTTGCACTTCGTAGCGCGCATAGCACACGCCGTTGCTGAATTGCCGAATGAAATCACCAGGGATAGCCAGCACCAGTGGGTTGTCCAGGTCCAGCAGTTCGCGGGCATCGACCTGCTCTCTGCCGTTGGGCGTGTCGCTCCAGTACCAATACAGCGTGTCGCCAACCTGCCTGTCCTGGTAGGCCGGCACCTCGCCCAGTAACTGATCGTCGTTTTCATGGAGGTAGCGGTCGGTGACGCCACCGAGCATGACCTCGTCCGGGAAGATGATCTCGTTGGCCTCAGGCAGTCGGGGCGGCTGGTTGTCGATGGTGATCGTCAAGGCAAGCGAAGGCGTGACGCTGCCATTGAATATCTGCACCTCGTAGTGCAGTTCATGGGTGCCATGGGTCATGTGCTGTACTGGCACCCTGATAAGCCGTTCATGAGGTTGCACCGGCTCGGTAAAGACGCTTTCAAGTATGCATTCGTTGTTCCAGTAGAACCTCAGGTACTCGGGGTCGTCTTCACTGGGCTCGGAAATGCCCCACATCTCGATCTCGACGTCGAGCGGCAAGGACGTGGCCGCAAAGGGCAGGAGGTTGCTGGGCATGCCGGGGGCATCAGGGAGCAATGCCGGCACCCTAGGCTCCAGGTAATACACAACCTCGGCCATGTCGGCGGGGGAGAGGCGTCGCGCGGTAGCCTGGGCCTTTTCCGCAGGCGTATTGGGTGTTTTCGCTTTGGGCATGGTCTGTTCTCCATTCGGTTACCGCGCTCGAACAAAAAAGGGAAGGCCTGCGCGGCCTTCCCTCATGTCTGTCACCAGTTGTATCGCACCCCTAAGTTGACGCCCCAGGGCTGCTCCAGTTTCTCGCCGTTGCTGTAGTCGAACTCGGCGTGCCCGCTCCACTTGTCGGTCCAGGCCGCTGCGACCCCGACGCCTACTTCACCGCGCGAGCCTGCCAGGTTGTTGTTGAACCGGTTGCCGTTGACCTTGACCTGGTTGTCGTCGGCAAATTCGTGCACGGCGGCGACGCGGGCATAGGGTTGAATCATGCCGCCGTCGGCCAGCTCGAACGTGCGACCGACCAGAGTGCCGACCTTGCCTTGCAGCGAGTGGGCAGCGCCGCCTTCGGCGCGCATGCCATTGTCGAGGGTGTAGTCTTTGCCCTGAACTACCAGCCCTGCGACCTGGGCGAAGGGTTCGATGAAGTAGCCGTCGGCCAGGCGCATGTGTCGGCCGACCTCGAGAGACGCGCCCACGCCCAGGTTCTGGTAGTCGCCCTCGGTTTTCTTACCGTCGCTAAGGCGAACGTCAGAGTCATTGTCGAAGCGGTTGATCCGCGCCACACCGTCGAAATACCAGCCGCTCTGCGGATCGAACCAGGTGGTGTAGGCGCCGACATGGTAGCTGTCGACCGTGGCCGAGGAGCCGCGCGCCAGATTCAGGTCGGACTTGCTGTAACCTGCGGTAACGCCGACCAGCCAGTTGCCGTCGCCGGCAGCCAATGGCGTATCGGCACCGAACGAAAAGCCTTGCTGGGTTTGCTGGTACGTCGCGCCAGAACCGTTCGCGACATTGAACTGGTTACCGTAGGTGCGTACCCAAGCTCCGGCTTTGGCGCCGTCGCGACGTACTTCGCCCATGCGCCCCCGCAGGGTGGTGAGCTCGCCATACCAGATGGTCGGCGCCGTGTTGAACAGCGCCATTACCGATTGCGTGCCCGGGCTCACAGCACGTGTAGCCAGGTCGAGGTACCAGTCGTTGCCCGCACCCTTTTGCACCAGGTCATAGGAGTAGGCACCCAGGTCCACCGGGCCACCTTCGAGCGAGAAGCGCGCATCGCCACTGGCGGCGTGCACCATGTGCAGGTCGCTTTCGCCGAGCACTTCATTGCCACTGGCGGTGATCAGCAGGTTGTGATCACCCGTGGCCTGGCCGCTGATTTCAAGGAAGTCAGCCTGGCCATTGGCGAAGTCCGCTTCCATGGCGAAGGTGCCGTTGCCTTGCAGGTTGTCCAGTTTCAGCGTGAGGAACTCACCCGGCGAGCCGAAGCGCACGGTGCCGCCGTTCATGGCCAGGTCGCCTACCTGCCCATTGCCAACCATCGTCCATTCGGCGCCGCTGTCGATGGCCAGGTTCGCGACATTCTCCAGGCGGCCGACCAGGGTGGCAGTGTTTTCCAGGGTGACGTTGGCAGCGCCGCCTTCGGCCACCACGATATCGCCGACCAGGTGGCTGTCGTTGACGCGCAGAGCGGCGCTGGCGGCATCGGCCACTTCCAGCAATACGCCGTTGCTGGCGCCGAGGCTGGAGCCGTTGAGCACGTCAATTTGTGCTGCTGCAACGCGTCCTTCGCCGCGCCCGACCCGGATCGCCGAGCCGTCGAGGCCCTCGACGCGGCTGTTGTCGAGGACCAGTGTGGCTTTGCCATCTGTCAGGCCCGAGCCATCGCGTACCCATACCCCATTCCTGCCACCGCTGACCACGCTCTGGTCGCGGGCGATCAGGGTGCCGTCGAACAGTTCGGCGCCAAACCCATTGGCCGCGATGCCGCGCAGTTGGCTGCGTTCGAGCTGCACTGTGGACTGGTTGATCTGCGCCCCGCGCAAACCGCCCACGAGGGTACTGTCGCTGATACTTGCGCGAGCGCCCTGGTTGGCAATCAAGGCGCGGCCGCTGCTGCTGACAAGGGAGCGCTGCACGATTGCATTGGCGTTACTGAGCGTGAGGCCAATCGAGCTTCGGCTGCCGGGCTCGACGCGGGAATCACTCATCACAAGTGAGCCGCCTGCCTCGACGTCAATATACAGCACGTGCGCGTTATTCGCGGTCAGGGTTGCGGGTGAGAAGACACGGTAGTTGTCCAGCGCGCTGCTCGCGTCGATCAGCGTATCGTCAACAATGTTTTGCTGGGCTACAACAGGAGTGGCTACCAGCCCTAAAGGGACGGCAACGGCTGTGTTAATAAATACCGTGAGTAACTTTAACTTGAACGTAGTGGGATTCGACATGGAATACCATCCTATAATTGTCTCAGCCTCGAAGGGTTGTGAAGTATGTGAGGCTTGGATGTTCAGCTTAAAGTTATAAGTTATCTTGATATGTAGGAATTATCCTACATGCCAAGGTAATAATTCTGAGTCTTGGGTGAAGTAAAAGCAGGGCCGCGTGGTACCCTGCTTTACAGGAGGTGTCGTTTTGCCGTCAAGGAATGCTACACGAGGAACCCCCTTCAGCAATGCTCATACGTTGTACCGCCCATTCTGAACTCAAGCCTGGGTCATCTTCCTTGTTATAGCGTACCCGGGCTCGAGCCCTGATTTGGTCGGGTGGGTTGAAGGTGGGTAGCAGATAATCTTTGTAGGGCTTAACTTCCCAGATGAAACCGCCGATGTGATCGACGTCTAGCGTAATGGTTTCGTTCCACTGGGCATCTATTACGGGATCGGAGCCGTCGGTCTCGCTCGCACCCCACCACGGTTCCCAATAAAGCGTGATTTTTTCACCTAGAGTGAAATGGCTACGCAGGTCCGGGATAGCAACCTTGAGCGAGAGTTCAGCTCCGCTATTGGCCAGTGAATCGCAGTTGATCCAGTTCTTGACCACACCCTGATACACAGGGAGCGGAAGAGTGATGATCACGGCATTGGCATTGACAAGTTGCACCTTCGACTGCTGTTCATTCAGCGCATCATCGGTTTTGCGTATGGTGTAATAGAGCTTCAGCTCGGAATTGTTGCTCGCCTCAAGAATATACTCCCACGGCAAAATTCTCTCCACCGTCGGTCCGTCGGAGGTGTCTACGGTGTAGCGTGCCTCAGTGACTAATATGCCCTCCCAATAAAAGTCGACGACTTCGCCATCCTGAGCATTGTCATAAAGTTCGAACAACAGTGTCGCATCGATGTTGGCATCCGAGTGATCAAGTTTGTTCAGTCCGCCGGAGCCACCACCAATGACTGAGGGAGGGGGCAGCAGTGGGTTGATTGGATCGGGCCAAGTGGGGTCGGGATCGGGACGAACCGGCCCGACGATGCTGAAGTCGACATCCACGCTGATTGGCTGCGAGGGGAAGGGGACTTCCCCCCGTAGAATTGCATACTTCACCGCCGTGGCTTGAGGTACGTCCGTAGCGGTGTACTGATCATGCAGAATAGGATTCGGCACATTGATATAGATTGGGAATGGCTTCGCTCCGACGGGCTCTATTACCAACGGTGCAGTACCCCAGGTGATGGCAATGTGGTCTGTTTCCCTGGCATTATCGTAGGTCTGGATGAGAACCGTTACGCCTTGGATGGCGTCCTTGAGATCGATCAGGTTATCGGCCTGCGCCAGAGGTACTTCAGGCAATTGCAGATTTTTTGGCAAGGCACCCAGTGTCACATTTAACGGGGTGGCAAGCGATATCCGGCTTTTGTTGTGAGCTTTGTCCGTTAGATAATAGGCGAGGTAGTATTTGCCATCCTTCGCCTCTTCGATGACGGCTCGTGGTATTAGTACTTGCGGAGCCGCAACGTCAACCGGCCCCCGGTGAACAGGCGTCGAGTAATCGTCATGCTCGCTAGGGAAATGATCGAAGTAGAAGACCTGATAGGTATCGCCCTCCCTGGCGGTATGATAGGTGGGAATCGAGGCCGTCAGGCCGTTGGGATGGTCCGCGAGGTAATCGTCGTCAATCACCGCGATGGGCAGTGAAAGTGCGTCCAGCTGGCCGTCAGGCAGAGTCGGATTGTAAGGTGCAGTGCGGTCACAGATAAGCGGTACAATGCTTGAAAATACGGTACTAGAATTAAAAGTTACAATCTTGTAACGCAGCCAAAGTCGTCCCTCGGCGAGCTGGTTCAGGGGCACGAACATTTCGAGGGGGAAGTCGCTGGGATCGGCTGGCCCAACCACCTCTTTGGATTCGCCGATATCTCTGAACGTAGAAGGTTCAAGGCCGACCGTGGAAATTTGGAGTTGAACCGTTTCGGTGTCATCTTCCTCGGGGAGAAACTTCCAGGCAGGAATCTGGATCAGAAGATCAGCACTTGCGGCCTCTCGGGAAAGTGTGCCATCTGTATGGTCAATGATCCCTGGGACGACGGGAGGGAGTTCAGTCAGTAATCGACTTAGATACGCTGTTCGCGCGAGTCGATAGGCGCGGCGATCCTGTTCTGCGATTTGACGTTTACTTGAAGAGTTAGCGGGCGTGTTCATGTGCATCTCCCAATGTGCGAAGTAAGTGTCGGCGAATACCGACGGTTTCTCGGGTCACAGGGTTGTTATCCAACTCATACTCCCGCCACGCGGTGTAAATAAGTCAGAGTCGAATGAAATCAGTGAATGTGCGCGCTGAGGCGGACGTGGCAACAGGGAGTGCCGCAGCAATTCAGTCTCGTAATCGGTGAGTCTCGCCGATCTGATAAATCGGTCAGTTCCGTCTATGTTCTTGCCCTGCACTGGCGTTCCTCTGAGCGAATAGGAACCCGACCTGAACGAACGCACGCTTGAAACCAGCGAACCGACGCTCTTGACAACCGCTGGCGCAAACGCCAAAGCCGTCGCCGCCAGCCCGAACCAGGTCGCCATTTCCCCTGACTTCTCATTACCGCTGATGGCGTTATCAAGCTGATACCCCGTCGCTACTACCGTGGCTGCAGTCGCAGCGACGTGTACTGCAGCAGTCGCGATCAGCTTGCCTGCGGCGAAGGCACCCACGACTTTCCAGGCGGCCGCTGCGGCAATCACGGCTTTGCCTGCGGTGACCACGGTGGCGATGGTCGCAACGATGGCGATGCCGACGAACAACCATTTGAGCCAACCGTGTTTTTGCTTGGGTTGTTCGCGTTCGGAATCGTAGGTGATGTCTTCGTCGGGGCGCCGTGGGCGTGACGACACATGGCCGGTGGGGTCCTGGAAGGTGATCGGGTTGCCTTGACAGTATCCGTAATAGTTGAGGCCCCCCGCACCGAACGGGCTGAGCGAGTCCGGGCTATAGAAGCGCATCAGTACCGGGCTGTAGGCGCGGTAGCCATTGCCCAGCAAGTAGCAGCCGCTGGCGGGGTCGAGCACTTCGCCATTGAAGCCTGCATGGGCTTGTGCGCTGTCGACGCTATGGGGCTGGCCGTAGGCGCTGTAGGCAATGCTGCGCTGCTGGTCGGCCTGGCTTTCGGCGATCACGCTGTGGCTGGCAGCGGTGTGCAGCAGCAAGGTCTGCTCAGGCGCGTCGGCCTGTTGCTGGCCAAGCGGCTGGTCGCCCAGGTTCAGGTAGTGCGTCTGGGTCGCACCCCGCACCGCCAGGCTCAGCCGGTTGCCTTGGTACAGCAGTAGGGTATCGTCCTGGCCCGTGCCCGAGGTGCCCAGCAGTTGATTGTGGCCGTCGTAGCGATAGCGCTCGATACGGCCATTATCTTCGCTCGACAGCAGCCGGTTCTGGCTGTCATAGGTCAGCTGGCGGCCGCGTTCATCCTGGGTGAGGTTACCGTTGCGGTCATAGCGGAACGTGGGGTTGGGGGTAGCCCGGGCCGGGGTATAGGTGATACCACGCAGCTGGCACGGGTCATCTGCGGCATAGCGGTACTGGGCGCGCTCCCTACCGCTACCGCCGGCGAACGTGCTGGTGCTTTCGACGATGTTGTCGTAGCCATCGTAGGTGAACGTCTGCGAGCTGATTGGCCGCCCGAGGGCATCATGCGGCAGTTGCAGGCCTTGGCACTGATGGCGGATTAACTGACCCCGTGGGTTGTAGCTGAACGTCTCCTTCAGCAGGTCTACCTGCGCCTGTTGCAGGTGGCGTTGTGCCAGCAAACCGTCCTGGCCCCAGGTCTGTTGCAGGCTGCGCTCCGGCTTGCCAGGCTGGCGCCAGGTGCGCCTGCATTCGCGATCCTGGTCGTCGTATTCGATCTCGGTTTCCAGCGATTTACCGCTGTGCAGGTCGCGACTGGTGACCCGTTGCGGCCGCCCAAGCAGGTCATAGGCGTACTGGATCTCCAGGTGGCCTTGGCGCAGTGTCGATACACGCCCAAACTGATCGTACTGGAAAGCGCTGACCAGGCCATTGTCTTGCGTGGTGGTCAAAGGCAGGCCCAGCAGGGAGTGGTCGTGGCGGCGGGTCCAGGCGAGTCCGGACGGTTGCTGCAGGTGCTCTGCCGTCAGTTGATCGTTGATGTTGTACTCGTACTGGTACTCACTGTTGCCATTGCTGCACGCCGTGACCTGGGCACTCACCGGGTCGTAGACAAAACGTGCTTCATCATCGCTCGCGCTGCTGAGCAACGGATAGAGGGTGTGGCTGAGGGTATAGTCGTAAACCACTTCGCGGCCATCGGCGACGACCTTGTGCCGAGCACGTGATTCACCGCCCTGGTAGTGGTAATGCTCCAGCCGTGGGCCGCTGCTGTTTGCCTTGAGGCGATCGAGGCCGTCGAAGAACTGCGCGCCGACTTCTGCACTGCGGTGGAACTCATTGCCGGGCTGAACAAACACACGGATCGGCAGGTCGGTTTCGCTGTGCCCTGCGTAATCCCGGCTGACCAGGGTGTTATCAGGCAAGCGGGTGCTGAGCATCCGGCCCCAGGCGTCGTAGGTATAGTGTTCGGCGTTGCGCCGCTCATCGAGCTTGCGCAAGCACCGACCCAACCCGTCATAGTACCAGCTCTGTTCCGCCTGCTGTGTGCCGTCGCTGTTCAGGCGCAGGGCCTTGACAGGGTTTTCGAACAGGTTCAGCCAGGTTTGCTCACGGGCGCTGACCAGGTCTGCCTGTTGCCGCCAGCGCTGGATGATTTTGCCCGAGTGGCTGGCGTTGCCCAGCGGGTCGGTCTGCTCGTGCCATTCGACACCGTCGGGTGCGACGGTGCACCGGCGCTCACCCCAATGGTCGTACAGAAAACGCTGTGTCAGTGTCAGGCGCTGCCCATCTGCAAGGTAGTCATAGCGGTCTTCCCGAATTGGCCGGCCCTGTTCGTCATACGCCGCATTCAGGGTGTCGACGAAAACTTCTGGCCGTTCGGGGTAAACATGGTCGCGCTGCTCCCGAATGACCCGCCCAAGGCCATCGAGCAGGCTGCGGGTGCACACCTGGCGGGCATCGCTCACCTGTTGACTGGCCTGTTGGTTGTCTTCGGCGCACAGCGCATACTGGTAGTGCCTGCTGGCTTGGTGAGGGGTGTCTTCAGCGACGGTCTCGCGCACCAGGCGGCGCAGTGCATCGTGTTGGTAGCGGGTCTCTACACCGTCGCCATCACGGCCCAGGACCTGCTCGCCGGTGAACAGCGAGCGTTGTTCCAGCGTGGTGCGTTGCGGGCCATCGTAGCCGGTCACCAGCGTTTCCACCTGCAGCACCGTTTGGCTGGGCGCTGTGCCGGCTACCGTGCGATAACGCCACTCGGTGACTGTTTGCAGGGCGTTGCTGACCTGCACCTTGCGATAAGGCCGGCCATGCTGGGCCGGGTCGGTCGGGGCGTCAGTGTGGTGATGCTCGATGCGGCGCAGTTCCTGCTCGCCTTGCCTCAGGTCGAGCAGGGTTTCAGTGCGCAGGGCGTGCCAGCGCGGCAGGTCGCTGCTGGCCAGTGCCGGGAGTGTCACATACCGGTACTGCTGGCTCAGGATGGGCGCTACCCCTTCACCTTGAGCGGGGAAAGTAACCTGCGCCTTGAGGTGACGCACGAACCCTTCGGGGTCGGCGGGGTGGCCATCTTCATCAACCGGGTTGCCATCGTCGTCGCGAATGACCTGGTACCACTCAGAGGTGTGTGTAACGCCGGTGGCTTCTGTTCGACTCAACAGGTTGCCGTGCGTGTCATAACGGCTGGTGACCATCTCGCTACGATGCGGACGGCTGCCGTCCGCCAGCCGCCACTGGCGCTCTTCGGTTACAGGCAACTGAAAGCTCGGCGGCTGTTGAGCGAAAGGCTTGTGGTAGTCCACGTCGTAGCGGGTGAACTGCGTATTGATATGGCCCTGTTCGATCGACGTTTCCCGGGTTGTCAGGTGGAAGCGGTCGAAGCGCCGTTCGATGCGCGGCAGTTCCTGGCCATCGACTGAGATTACCTCGTTGCTGCCGTACTCGTATTCACCCAGGAATTGATACAGGTTGTCTCGCCCTGAATCATCCCAGCCGATGCTAGTGCTACCGCCGATGAAGTTGTTTCCATCGGGAAACGTGTACTCGATACTGATGGGCGGTTGGCCGAAACGGGGCTCTATGCGGTGAGTGGTGACCCGCGGCAAGGGGGTGCGGCCGCTGCGGTTGGGGAACTGATGCCCGCCATCGTCGTAACTCAGGTATTCGCGTGAACCCGTCGGGGTGCCGACCTCGCTCATGCACAGATGGCCGAACACCGTTCGGTAGGTGTAGCGCCAGCTGGCCATTTCGGCCGTTGGCAAAACGATCGTGGCCACCCGATTGTCGCTGCCTTGCAGCACCATCCGGTACCTCGCCAAAGGGCCGCCGTCTTCACCCTGGTAGGGGTGTTCGTCCAACTCGATACCGCCGCCGTCCCTTTTCAGGCTGAACAGCAACCGGTCGCTGCCGTCTTTGATAGTCGCCAGCACGGGGTGGGTGCTGGCGAACAGGACGTAATCGAAGTTCAACCGGTGCCCTTGGGGCGAGAGCAGGGTCTTGGTCAGGTACACCTGGCGATCGGCGCTACCTTGCTCGGTGAGGATCTCCACCACCCCCGAGCGGTGCACCACACGCAGGCCATCGGCCCCTTCCTGGTAGACATGGAAGTTGTCGAGCCGCTGCTCCTGCAGCGTCATCGGTCGTGTGCCCTGGTCGGTGATCTTGAACGACTCGCCGGTACTCAACGACAGCACCTGGTCGTGGGGCGTGAACTGCGAAACCTTCAGGTTCCAGCCCATGCCGTAACCCGAATCCTCGGTATTGAGCGGGCTGAAGAACAAGCTTGGCTTGAACGCCGGCCCCTGTCCGTCGTTGCCACCCAGTTCTGACAGTTCGATCGCCACCGTGTACTGCCCGGTGCGAGGATCGACGCCGCCTGAAATGAAACTCATGAAGTTCATTGCATTGGAGTGCACGGAAGTCTTGATGGTCATGGTTCACCTTCACGTGGGATGGTCGTGACAACCGCTTTGCCAGTCGGGGGTCACGCTAAGGCCACGCTGCTGCGCTGTCACCTGGCATTTTTGCCAGTTTCGCCACGTTGTGGCGAGCGTATATAACTCTCGCCATTGATCACCGGCACTGCTCGAACGAGCAAGCGAGGCATGTATGGTTTCAAGACCCGTGCTACCCCATATTCCGCTATTGCGTGATGCAAACATCGATGTGGTCGAGCTCAATGGCGGCGCCCTCGAGACCTGGATCAACCCCGGTATGAGTGCTGGCGATATCATCACCTTGAACTGGCGCGGCTGCACCGCCGATGGCGATGTGGTCGACCTGCTCGGTTCAGAGTGCCCGCAAGATGTCGACCCGGTGCTGGGCGGCAAGTTGAGCATTCCGAATACCGTCCTGGTCAGCCTGTCCGGAGGGTACGTGTTCTACTCCTATGCACCGGGTTTGCGGGTGGGGCCTGACACCGAATCGCTGCGGTTGTTCTTCTCGGTCGACGGCGTCGCGAACACGGGGTATTCGTTGGGCGTTGCGCAGATCGCGCAATCGCACGATCTGGTGCTCGAAGTCGGCAAGCTGAATCAGGACCAGACCGTTACCATCCCTCCCTATGAATCGATGTCAGTGGATGATGAGCTGGTTCTGACCTGGCAAGCCTATATCTACGACTCTCCCGAGCAGCCCTACACCGGCCGTCACCCTGTCGGGGCGCATGATATCGGCCATCCGATCAGCATGCTGCTCCCTATCGAGTATGTGTGGGACCTTCAAGAAGGCGACTACGGCGACCTGCACTATGTCATCGCGTACTCCAACGGCAGTACCAGCGAATCCCCGACACAGCGTTTCGTCGTGCAGTCATTCGCCTCGCCCGAACCCCTGTTGGAAGCGCCGCAAATCCCCGGGTACGACGGCAATGGTTACTTGAACCCCGATGACTATCGCGAGGGTGTTCCGCTGGTCATAGCGCCTTACCCCGGAATGCAGGCAGGTGACCAGATCGTCGTGTCCATCAACGGCCGTGATCGCACGGTGCGCGGTGTGCGCATGGATATGAGCAACATCGATAGCCAGCGCCTGTTGGTGTTGTTGGAGCCAGGTTGGCTGAGCGAAGAGCGATTCGGCCAGGCGTTCGAGATCTATTATCAGTATTCCCGTCATCGTCAGGCACGGCGTTCGCTGCCGTTGCAACTGACCGTGCGCCGCCCGCTGTATCTGCCTTGGCCGATCATCGAAAATGCGGTGCCAGACGTCGGCGATGATCCGAACCAAGCCACGCTGCATCCGCGCGATGCGCCCTGGGGGGCCCATGTACGTATTCCAGCCGATGCTGAAACAGCCGGCGCGGTGGTCAAGATGCACTGGGACGGGCATGCCAGTACTGGCTCAATCATCATCGATACGCCCTCTGCCGGTGATCCTCGACGGTATCTCGTCCCTGGCTCTGCCATTCCAGCGAACATAGGTAAGCGTTTGCGGGTGTATTACACCGTCACGCCGCCTGGTGAACAGGCTTATCCCTCCGCAGCCTTCGACCTGCGTGTCGATGATTATGCACAGCAGGTTTATCCGCTAATCAGTGGTCGGGATATCAAGAACAGCGAACTGAGCCTGGCGGATGTGCAGGGTGACAGTAGCCCGTTCACCTTGGCCTCCTGGCCCTTCATGGCTGAAGGGCAACTGCTGCGTATCCAGGCCTTGGGTAGACGCGGGCCGAACGATGAGGTGTCGATCTGGCTGCGTGACAACCTGCCGGTCAGCGAAGAGGAATATTACGTCAGCGAGATTCACGCCCAGTTGCCGAAAAGTTGGCTGGAAAGCCTGCAGCTTGGTCGGGAGTTTCTCATCACGGTCGCAGCAAGTTTCGACGATGGCGAAAGTTATAAGCCTTTTCGCTCCGTGTCTGCACGGCTCGTGCATTAACCATCACTTCAACGTGAGAACCTGCACATGAATAACACATTGCCTGCTTTGCTGAACTGGATGCGTGAAAGAAGTCGGTTATTCGACTGGGACATGATCGTGTCGCTGGACCGCGCCAAATACAACAGGCTGCTCAGCCAGGAATATATTCGTCGTTTCGATACCCAGTCTTACTTGCCGCCAATCAGCGGCAGCATACCGATCATTAATGAATACAAGGTATTCATTCACGACTTCACCCTGGACCGCCCGCGTCTATCGTTCGAGAACGCCAACCTGAACGACTCCAAGGCACGCCTGCGCATGTCGGTCATCGCTGGGCAGCAGGTGGATCTGCAAAATCGTCTAGGCAAATGGTATGTCCAGAGGCTCGACTTCATCGGCCCGCTTGCAGGGCCCGAATTGAAACTCGATCTGCGTTTGGGTGACGTGCCAGGGAATGTTGCGCAAGGGGGCGAGATCAGCCTGGACCTCAGCCAAAGCGACAATTTCGAGTTGAGCTTTGCTGATAGCAATAGGGCTAAGGAAGAGGGCGGGGCCTTTTTCCGGGAACTCTTCAGAAAGTTGCCGCCTGCGCAGCGGGTGTGGTCTGCGGGGCAGATTGCACCAGGGCTGGAGCCGTTGTTGTTCCCGCAGAGTTTTCGCCTGCGCACCCAGGCGCACCCGGATCAAGCGCCCGGCACCGACGAGGGCGATGGCGCTGTGCTGGGGTTCGTGCGCATGGCAGGCAGCTATGAGGGGTCGCTGCCTGAGACGGATTCAGACTTTCGCTACCTGATCCCCGACGAACCCAGCTACTCGGCGACCGTGCTGCTGGACCGCCAGCGCATCATGACGGCCGAGTTGTTGCGCCAGTTCCGCGGGCTACTGACCGACGCAGAGTTTGAACTTCACTACAGCGAAGGTAAACGGCTTGAACGTATTTCGGCGGTGAACGGGCATTACCTTCATCCCTATCAGGAATTTGATACGGTCGGAGACCCAAAGTTCAGGCTGAACGGCGAGCAAGTCCTCATTTTCATGAAACATAGCGTCGACGTCACCCCAGCGCCCTTGAAAAACAACTTCCACTGCGTACTTGAGGGTAATGATCTTCATCTGGAATGGACAATCACCGCTCTGGCCTCCGTGAAATTGCTGAAACTGGAGGATACGCACCAGCTCTTCACTGAGCATGACTGGGAACAATTTTCAGTTGTCGATCAGCCCTTTTCGCTGCGGGTGAATGCCCATTATGAAATGGGTATTGGCGACACAGGAACGCTTCAACTGAAGTCGCTTGATGTCAAAGACATCACACCGCCTGTTGACATACCCGACCATGAGGTTCCGTCGGACAGCGACACGACCCTCCAGGCTTCGCGGAGCAGCGACGCGACCCTCCAGACTTCTCGGGACACCTTGATGGGGTTGTTAGTACTCTACTACGTGTTTTTCGTTCTATTTACGATCCGTGGCCAACTTAGGCCCACTTACGAGACTGCCATCAGAGCCCGCCTGGCCAAGGATATGCCCACGGGCCTGCTGACCGAAACCCTGGTCCACGATACAGTGCGCTTGAGTTTCGGCGGCGCTGTGATTGGGCATGAGGTGCAGGCGCCCAACGACATCGGCCTGTTCGGCGCGGTCAGCCCGTCACTGACTACCTTCGAGATATCGCCCCTGGAACCGGTGATGGTTCAGGGTACTTCGTTGCAGTTCATCAGCGGGCAGCGTGACGATGCGCTGGATTGGGCGTTGAAATGGGTCGATGGCGCCACAGGCAATGTCGGCAGCATTACCCATGGCAATTACCAGGCGCCCCCCGCAAGTGCCATGGACCGAGACTATCTACGTGTCCGCGTCACCGCTACCGATCCCGTGACGAACTTCGCAAGCTCCGCATTGGTTACCGTAATGCGCCAGGGCCTGGACCTGAGTCCCTTGGTGGAGGTCTGCCCCGTGAAGGCCGAGGTGGTACTCACAGCAGGTAGCCTGACGCCGCAGAACCTCAGCTGGCGCATTCTGGGTGACAGCCCCCATGGCTCGCTGAGCGTCACCACTGGCGCACGCACTCATTATGTCGCTGGGGAGGGGATAGCCGGCGCCGCGTTCCTCGTCGAACAGGTTGAAGTGCAGGACAGCGTGTCCCGGCAAACCCATACCACGTGCGTCATCACCCGCATGGCCACTAGTGCGACCCTCTCAATAGCGCACATGGACTTGGTCAAGGGGGAGGTGCAACTTGAGCTCTATGTCAATAATGCCCCGATGCCGAATGCCGCGTGGTCGGTGCTTGTCGGTCCCGGTTCGTTCGACGCCGACACGTACCGAGTTGATCCACTTAGCGATGCACGTTTCGTGGTGCTCCAAGGGCTCTACGACTTCTGCATCCCGACCTTACCCCCGTTCGCCGACTTCATCGTCCTGCCGCTGCCTCTGGCTGATTTCGAGGCTGAAATGCGAACCCTGTGTGCCCATGTAGTCGGGACGGCAGCCGGCCAAGGCTGACGCGCTCCCGCACGCCATTGCAAGCCTCGTCATCGAATCTGGAGAACGCCATGTCTGGTAACGCATTGCCACTGCTGCTGGCTTGGATGAAAGATCACCCCACGCATGGGGATTGGGACTTCATCGCCGCGCTGTCCCCTGCAGTATTCAACCAGTCCCTGCAGGCGGGCTACGTGCAGCGCCTGGCAGAGCAAGGTGCCATGGAGGGGATCGACGCACGCATCGCCATACCCAGCACGGGGATTACCCATCATCTGTTCGGGTACCATCTGGCGGCACCTGAGTTTGAACTGACCGTGCCTTCCTACGAAACTGCGCGGTTCACCCAGCGCACTGCGGTCGCGGGAGGTGTGCATGTTGTGCGCGACAGCATGCAAGGGGTGATCGGCGTAAGCGCTCACGATGCGCTCGACGGCTTGTGTTTGCGACAGACGTTGGACCTGATCGATGGGGGCAGACGTTGTCCGCCGACCTCGCACTGTCTGACGACCTGGAGTTGTCCCTTGGCCAATCATTACCGGAACGCACTGCGGGCGGCGAGTTTTTCAAATTTTTCTTCACCAGCTTGCCACCTGAGCTGCGCGTCCAGACCTTGCTGGAATTTGCAGACACCTCAGGTAATGCCTATTTGAGGTCGCGCAGGCTTGGTCTGCGTAGCCATGTCAGTGCAGTCGATGGTCAGCTTGCGGTGGTGTTGTTTGCCGCATTGGAGCATGGCTCCTTTGGGGCCTACCCCGCCCGAGGCTCGAATTTCCCGTTTTTGCTGACCGACGAGCAGGGCCCCGACAACCCGGCAACCGTGCTGCTGTCGCGGCGCCTAGTGCACCGCGCCGCTTTTGCTAACGCTGTAGAGCATCTGCTCGAAGGAGGGCAGTTCGATTACCAGCAAGAGGCGGATGTACGGGTGAGCATGCAGGCGAAGGCAGGGTTGCTGCAAGGCCCAGGTATCCATTACGACACTCGTGACTTTCAGTTCCAGTCGTCCAGTATCAGCGTACCTGTTGGGGCAGGTGCGTTGCCGTTGCGTGTGGACCTGCTCGCAAGCCATGCCGAGCTGAATTGGCAAGCACCCTGCTCGGTCGAGTTTCGTTACAAGCGCCCTGATGCCACTTTATGGAAGACCCACACCGCGACATTCGACTTCCAATTGCAGCACCGTTTCGACCTGTTCAAACCAGAACCTGAAGAGGCTGCTGGCGGCCTGTTGTTGGGGCAGATCCTGTGGCCGGTAAGCGATGCGCCTGAGGTGACTCATGTGTCTGGCCTGCCCGAGCTCCTGCCGGCTTCGGAGCTGGCACAGATCAATCAGTTCATTGCCCTCGCCCTCAAACAGACGATTCTCAAGCGTTTGACCCTGCGACTCACGGCGAGGGTGCCTGAGCAAGTGTTGGGGCAAGTGCGCTTGGCCCGCCATGCGCGACTCGCAGCGCGACAGTTGGAGATGCCCAATGGCCTTGCGTTGTTCGGGTCGTTGCAGTCAGGCAACGACACCTTACGTATCACTGAGCCCTACGTGTTGTTGGCGGCGGGTGACCGGCACAGCTTCGAGATCGACCCGGCGCACCGAGGCACTGTTACCTGGAGTGTGGCCGTTGTACCTGGCAGCCAAGGCCTGCCCGGCAACATCGACGCCGCCACCGGCGCCTACCGGGCACCGCCGGCCCATGGTATGGGGCGCGATGGTGTGCGGGTACTGGTCACGGCGACCGACACCAGCACCCGCGCGCGGACCATCAGCCTGGTGAGTGCGCTGCGCCAGCGCATCACGGTCAACCCTTTGATACGGGTTTGCAGTGTCGGCGATGAAGTGCCGGTGAGCGCCGGCACGCTCGGTGGCGAGCTGCAATGGGCGCTGGTCGATCCAAAACCTGGCAGTGGTGCCCTGCGCCCGGCGGCTGAAGGTACTGGCCAAGTCTACGCCGCTGCCGAGCAGATCAGTGATGCCCCGTATCTGATTGAAGAGGTACAGGCCAGTGATTTGCAAACTGGGGCGGCTGCTTCTTGCCATGTTTTGGTGATGGCAGCCGAGCCTTTGCTCCAGGTGCGCTACACCCTGTTGCCCAACGGGGCGCTGCAACTGCAGGCGCTGATCATGGGCAACCCGGTATCCACTGATGTGCAGTGGCAATTACCGCTCGACGGCCCAGGTGAAGTAACCGCCGATGGCCGTTATCTGCCAGACCCGAGCACCGCTGCGCCTTACGTGCTGGTCATCGCTACCTACGAGTTGCCTTCGCCATTAGGGACGGCCTACGGCTACCTGATTCTGCCCCTGGACGAGCGCTGGGACGTCACTGCTCACGCGCATGCCAACCAACCGTAATCAGTTACATGAGGATGAATCATGGCCAATTCAAAGGAGCAATTGCTCCGGCGGATGAGTGAAAGGCCGGTAACCGAGGGTTGGGGGGCCGTCGCTGTTTACAGTCGCTCGCGTCTCAATCATTTGTTGGAACAGCAATACAACGAGCGGCTGGACACGATGCGCTTTCTGCCGTCGTTCAGCCAATCGCTGGCCAGTCCGGCGCCTGCTGAACATCGAATCAAACTGGAGAAAATCAACTTTGGTACGCCTCGGCTGTCTTTCAGCAATGCCTCGCTGAGCAACTCCCGGGCATTGCTTACACTCGCTGTTGTTGGCGGGCGCTGCACCACGTTTGATCAAGCTAACGGCGTGCTGCTGTCCACCTTCAGCGTCACCGAGGCCATGGGTTTTTACCTTGAGATGGAGATCGACCTGGAGCATGTCGCGGGCGAGGTTAACCGGCGCGGGCGGGTTACCCTCGACCTGACCAAGGGCGCGCGAATGGCCTGCAATCTGCTGGCTGAGCAGCCCGTGCTCAATGAAGCGCTGGTCACGGCGCTGCACGCCTGGTTCCAGGGTTTGCCGGGCCGTGTCAGTGCCTTCGACCTGGGCATGATCGACTTCGATGGCTACGACCCGCTCTCGCCGGCCAGCTTCGTGCTTCGCACCCAGGCTGCCCCCGGCGCCAGGATTCCCGGCTCGACAAACCATGGCGATGGTGCGGTGCTGGTGTTCATCCGTGTGCTTGGCGACAGCCAGAACGGTGCTTTCCCCGGCGAGGACTTCCCCTACCTTATTCCCGATGGCGACTACTCGGCAACGCTGGTCCTCGCGCAACGCTTGCTCGAGCAGGTGCGCGATGGGCATCTGGAGGTGCTCAGCAGCCTGCTGTTCCCAGGCTCCCACGCCTTTATCGAAAAAGAGCGTAAAACGCCCTTGGACTTGGTGGTGTTCGGCAATATCGACCCGCTGCTCACCACCTATCGTATCGAGCCGGCCGGCGTCGTCATTGAGGCAGGGCAGCGCCAGCAGTTCACCTTGCATGACGGTGCCGGCAAACCCGTAACTGCCAGCCGCTGGCGTGCGGTCAGCCTGTCCAGCCACACGGTGCAAGGCCATGGCGAGATCGACTCGCGCAGCGGCCTTTATACCAGCCCGGCACGCAATGCCATCGGCCGCGAAAGCATGGCCGTAGTGATCACCGCCGAGGTGGACAGCGACGTGACCAACCGTCCTTATGTCGCTTCGCTGCGGGCGCTGGTGACGTTCGAGGCGCTGACGCTCTGCCCGCAGGTGGCGAGTTTCGCACCTGGCCAACAAGAGGCCATCGCCCTGAGCGGGTGGAGCGCTGATGCGGCGCCGGTGAGTTGGGAGCTGATCGAACCTCGCCATGGCGAACTGGCGGAACTGGATGGGCAAAAAGCCGTGTTCGTTCCGACACCCCGTGATGCTCAGCGCTCTCTGGTGGCACAACAGGTGCGGGCGCAGGGCACCGCTGAGGCGACAACGGCCTTGTTACTGGTCAATGGTCAGCAGTTGCTGACGGTAGACCCTCCCTATGCCGCCCATGTGCAGCGCGGCAACAGCTTGCAACTGGCCGACGATGGGCGCTTCCTGGACGCCATTCCACGGCGTTGGCGGATGCTCGCGGGCGATGGCCAGGTCGATGAACGGGGTCTGTTCATGAGTGCGGACCAAAGTGCCAGCCAGAGCAACGTGGCCGTCTGCGAGCTGATTCACAATGGCGTGGTGTACGCCAGTGGCTACAGCGTGGTCAACCAGAGCGAAATGGCGCAGGAAGCGTCCTGGAACTTGTTGAGTGTGTTTAATGTGCGAGTTTTGGGTGGTGCGGACAACGGGCGGCTCGGCAGGCTGTATGCCAACGGCTACCAGCAGCTGGAACTGGAGGTGTACATCGAAACGGCGCCCAATGGGCAGGATTACCCGTTGAGTGTCGAAGAGCGAGCCAGCCTGAACCTCATGCTGGTAAGAGGGCCTGAGCATGTGCCGTTCCTCGATGAGCAGCAAGAGGGCATTGAACCGTCGGATGAAACGCCTTGGGCCGTCCGGCTCACGGGTAACCGCTTCGACATGGCCAATGCCAACACGGCGCACTCAGAACGGTCGCAGCTGCTCAATGACCGGCAATGGACCACCAGCCTGTTCCTGCACAGCAGAACGTCTGTGGGCCAGAGCCGTGAATTGTATGCGCGCATCCAGAGCGACAGCGGTGAGTGGCATTCCTCCAACGACACCTCTGACCCGCGTGCGACGGTGGAGGTGACTGCAGCCGAGCTGCCGCGTCAGGGCGCGGAGGACTACAGTTTCGAGCGCATTCGGGTGGCGGGCGGTTCGCGTAACCCGGGTGACCCTGAGGAAGACGACTTCGATTTCCATTTGCGTACGGTCGACTACTGGACACTCAAATACCGCTATGCGGACTTCGTCAGTTGCGAATTCGTGGCTGTTGAAAATAACCAGGTGCAGCCCGCCAAACTGACCAACCTCTCGATGATCCGTTGGGAGAGCGAGTACGTGGGCGAGTCGATGTTCAGTTACACAGGTTCCATTTTCCATAATCGTCAACGCGGGTATCCGCAGTACGTGACCTTCGACGCGAGCCTGCCGGCCTTGTCGCAGAGGCAAAAGTGGGGTGAGAACGACCTGGAGGTCGGGGCAACAGGCTTTGAGACCGGTGCATTGGTCATTGTCAATGTGCGGGTCGACGACATGCCCTATCACCCGGTGGGTGACCCGAATCGCGACTTCGTTTCCAAGCCCGTGGTGGTACTGCTGCACGACAGCAAGGGCAATTCACACTATCGACGCATCGACTACCTGCCGCGCAACACACCGAGTAATCGTAATTACCTGACACAGCTCCGGGTGGAACCCACGCTTGTTGAACCGGGCCGTACCCTCACCGTTGCGCTGGATCTGAAATATTGACATGCCAGGAGCGCCATCATGGTCAACAGATTGTCACATGCTTGTTTGTTGCTCGTTTGCGTGTCCCTTGGGCTATTAGGGGCGGGGTCGAAGGCGCAGGCGCAAGGTTCGATTGATTTTGCCGAACGATTCGAGGGGGGCGCGCCTGCGGGCAAACAGTGCTCGGTCAGTTTGCCGGAAAAGTACAGTATCACGCAACGGCTCGACGACGTGGGGTGCCACATCAACTCTCAGTACTTCAAATTTAATAATGTGGAGTCGGGGGCGGTTCTGGAACTTTGGGATCATAGAACCTGCGGTGTTCTTCGCATGGGCCCGAGGAGCAGTGATTGGGTATTTATACTGCGCACCATCAAGCAGCCGACCACCACGAGATGGATGGCAGTTGCTGACATTCAGACCGCCGATCCTATGAATAATCCAATCGTTGCCGCAGGTGTTCAAATGCTATTCAAACGCGTTGTGAACAGAGAGTGGGATCAGCTAAGTTGTATCAGGGTTATGCGGCCTTAGCGATGTGCACGGTGAGTTTGGCGCTTCAGGCACGCCGGGATCCAACGCGGGCGAAATGATGCGTTAGCCCTGACAAAACTATTGGAGAATTACGATGTTTTTAGATACTTTCCTGGTTCGATCATCGAGGGTAGGGGTGTTGCTGGCCGGGCTCCTTGTTGTACAAGGTTTGAACGCGCAAGGCCGCATTGTAATGCAAGGTGCTGACAGCAAGGGGAACCCCTCTGGGCCCACGTGCAGCCTTCTCCTGCCAGAGCGTTACAGTAATGAAGTCAT
Organism: Pseudomonas sp. SWRI68; assembly: GCF_014269165.1. Taxonomy (NCBI): domain Bacteria; kingdom Pseudomonadati; phylum Pseudomonadota; class Gammaproteobacteria; order Pseudomonadales; family Pseudomonadaceae; genus Pseudomonas; species Pseudomonas sp. SWRI68. The sequence goes on from NZ_JABWRU010000009.1 coordinate 21,597, forward strand.
TGTCAGAGCATTGGGTTGCCCCAACGGCGCATATCATATTACATTTGAGGGTGTGGGTAATTCGGGGCTTTTTCAATTCTCGTACGGCGAAAGTTGTGGTGTTGGTGCTGAGCCTGACATCATTGGTCTGTTAACGTGGGCAACATTGCAGACGACCGCTGACAGTGTCACGAGTGAGCGATTTTCCGCAGAGGACCTGTTCTCAACTTTTGATCCGAGGAATAGGAATATTATCGCGCCTGGACTCCGCCTGATTAGTAAAGATGCTGTGCCGGAGGCCAGGCAAGGTGGGCCATTTCAGTGCGTACGGTATATGCGCTTGTAACTCATCGGGCCGTGCGGGCAGAGATCCCTACTCGTTAATGAGGTGGTTATGACTACTCAACATTCTGTGCACTCGAATGCCTTCAACTTTATGAGCTTCGTCAAGGGCGGTGTCGACTCGCGTACTGGTCAATATACCGTGGCGCTCAAGTTGCCGGAGATCAAAGGCAATGACCTGCAGGGCCCTGCCTTCGAGGTCAATCTGTTTTTCAGCCCGTTGAATGGCGAAGACTCTGGCTATGGCCTGGGCTGGAATTTGCAACTGTCCCAGTACACCCCCCACAACCAGGTGCTGGCGTTAAGTAGCGGCGAAACCTACAAGATCACCGACCAGGGCACCAGCCCGATGACCCTGCGCGAGCAGAAGATAGACAGTTTTCATGTGTACCGCGAAGGCGATGCGGATTTACGTGTTGTGCACCGTTCTGGCCTGGTCGAGATTCTTACTCGGCAAGGCACCCGCGACCATCAGGTGTGGATGACATCCACGCTGTTGTCGCCCTTGGGGCATCGCCTTGATTTAACTTACAGCTTGTTCGACAGCCGCCACCCGATTCTCGACAGCGTCATCGACGGTAATGGCGCGCTGCTGTTCAAGCTTACCCGCCAAGGCGGCAAGGTCTCGTTGCTGGAGCAACCCGGGAAGGGTGCGGGGGGGGAGCCGTTGGCGACCTACGAAATTCACCTGACCAGCTCTGACTCGCGCGTTTCAAGCATCGTACTGCCCAGTGCGGATCGAGCCAGTTGGCGTTTTGCCTACAGCAGCGTGCGCGGGTTCCTGTGCGTAAGCGACGCCTGGACGCCTACGGGAGCTCACGAGCAGTTGATGTATGGCGACTCCGGCCACCAATTTCCCCCGGCCAGTGGGCGGCCAGCCTTGCCCCGCGTCACCCGTTACCTGGTTGACCCTGGGTTTGAGCAGGCGCTTGTCGACCATGAATATGAGTACCCCGGTGCTCACAACTTCGTCGGTGGTGGCACACAGATCCCGTGGGACGACACCTCTGGGTACGACAACCTGTACAGCTACCTCGACGCCTACGAGTACGGCTCCGATGAAAAGCTAATGATCGGCGGGCGTGTGGCCCGCGTCATTGAGCGTCGCTTCAACCGCCTGCACCTGATGGTCCGTGAAACGACCCGGCAGAACGGTCACGTACAGGAGAACATCACCCGCTACCATGTGGTCGACGGCAGGCCCTTCGAACAGCAGTCACCAACCTGTCAGCTGCCGATCGAAGACGTACGCAGCTGGGCGCTAGACGGCAGTTGTCTACCACCTCGTACCGAGCGAGTTACCCGCAGTTACGACAACCATGGCAACCTGCTGACCCAGACCGAGGCCACCGGTGTCAACCAGACCAACCAGTGGTATTCGGCAGCCGAAGAAGATGGCCATCCGGCCGACCCGGAAGGCTTCGTGCGCCACCTCAAGCAAACGACCACCACACCGGCTGCAACTGGCAAAGGGTTTGCGCCCGTGCTTTGCCGCACGTATCGCTACCTTACCCTGCCGGCCCTGAGCGGCAGCGGCGTCGCACCTGCGCATCTGGTCGAACAAGAGTCATTGTCCGATATTTCCTCCCAGGCGCTGCTGGAAACCACGCAGTTTCAGCATGCCGATGCGGACGAAGACGCCTTTCTCCACGGCAGGGTGATCAAGCAGGTCGTGAGCAATTTCGACGAGTCCTCGCCGGGCGTGTCGGAGGCTTACGAGACCACCACTGAATACGTTTACACCAAGGCCCCGGCTACCTATGCCTGTGAAACCGTATTGAAGACGCAAGAGCGGCTTAGCGGCCATGACGGCGAGAGCAAGACAATCCACCTCGAGCATTCGCTGCTCACTGGCGAGCCGCTGCTCAACCAAGACCAGACGGGGGCGGGCGAAAGCGACATCGAGATTCGTTATGAATACGACGCCTTGCGCCGCGTCACTCGCGAAACGGTAGCGCCCGGCAAACCTTATGAAGCTTCACGCCGTTACGAATATCGCCTCTGCGCGAATGAAGGCGATCAGGCGATGCAGTGGCAACATGACGTCAAGCAGGTCATGACGACCTCGTGTCTCGATGGCCTGAACCGCGCCATCGCTGAAGAGCGGCAAGATGTCGACAACCCCGATTTTGACGGTGCGTCTCGCCCCAGCTATCGCGCCCGCTACGATGCCTTTGGTTTGATGGTCGAGCAAACTGAAATCGACTGGCTGGGCCAGGACACGCTTGAGCTCACCACGACGTTCGAGTATGACGACTGGGGCGCCCAATACTGCATGACCGGGCCAGACGGGGTGAGCACCTTCGAGCAGACCGACCCGGTCGGCACGCCCCAGTCCAACGGGCCGATCATCACACAATGGCGAGAACATTGCGCTAGCCAGGCCATTACCGGCACGACCATCACCTGGCTGAACCTGTTCGGAAAGCCTGTGCGTATCGAGCGCTTCGACCTGGAGGATGTGGCGATCAGCCTGCAGCGTAACGAGTACGATGGCCTGGGGCGTGTGACCAAGGAAAGCGTAGGGCAGGGCTTGGACCCGCGGGTCAACCAGTACAGCTACGATGCCTTTGACCGCTTGCTAGCCCATACCCTGCCCGACACCCATGTCGTTCACCGTGCTTATGCACCGCACAGCCGCGAAGACCTGCCTATCAGCATCAAGGTCAACGCGATCTTGCTGGGTGAACAGACCTTCGACGGCTTGGGGCGTCGTACCAGCGCCACCACCGGTGGGCGCTTGCAACGCTTCGAATACGCCCCTGGCCAGGCACAACCGAGCCGGATGATCGCCGCCGATGGTGAAGTGGTCGAATATAAATACCTGCCAGCGCTCAGCGATGAACCGCAAAAACGCATCCTGTCGGGCGTCACGGCCAACTATCAGCGTGATCCGCAGAATGGCCGCCTGCTCAGTTGCGATACCCCCGAGATGAAAGTCACGCGTGAGTATTTCAGCACTGGCCAGGTCAAGTATGAACAGCGTGACGATGAACAGAGCCACAGCATGAGCTACGACTACAGCCTGCGTGGGCGCATCCTGGCGTATGCCGATGTTCTCGAACAACTCCAGCTGTACCAGTACGACACTGCCGGCCGTTTGCTGCAGACCCAGCTGTGCCGCCCGGTATCTGGGCCAGTGCCCGCGTACCAGGTGCATCACCAGGAACCCGAACTGGAAGTGTTGATCCAGGCGGACTTCACGTATGACGCCTTCGGGCGCAACGAAACTACCACCACCCGGGACATGCTCAGTGGGCAGGTCTTGAAGACCTCACTGCACTACGATGCATTCGAACGCGAGCAGTTGCGTACCTTTGACTTTGGCGATTCTGTCCAGACCCTCGAACAGCACTACGACGACATCGATAATATTACCAAGCGTGTGCTGAAGGAGGGCGAGGAGGTACTTCGTGACGAGGCATATTACTACGACAGAAGAGGCCGCCTTATCCGCTACAGTTGCACCCCGGACAGCCCGCTGGCCCCGGTTGACCCTTACGGCAAGACGATCACTCGACAGTCCTTCTCCTTTGACGAGCTGGACAATATCACCCGGGTCATCACCCTCTTCCCGGACGGGCGCAACCAGGCGATCTACGCCTTCGACAATACCGACCCTGTGCAGCTGAGCTCGATCACCAATGACCATGACGATTACCCGAAACGCATCGATTTGACGTATGACGCCAACGGCAATCTGGTGCGCGACGAGGCGGGGCGCGAGTTTCACTACGACTCGCTGAACCGCCTGCTGCAGGTGGTGACGCCTGAAACGTCAGCGAGTTATAGCTACGACCCGCAAGACGTGCTCAGCGGTACCACCAGCGCAGCCCGTTGAACCCCGGCAGGTTAGCGATAGCGGACGATGAAGTTCAAGGCGCCTTTGGCCAGCCCGGCACGCACAGCGTTGCTGGGCTTGGTCTGAATGAACTGCGCTGCGAAGTTGAGGGTGGTCGTGCCATCGTTGAGCGGCACCAGTTCCACTTCGGTCTGCAAAGGCACCGGGCTGCCGCCGTCCCCGAGCAAGCGGATGCCTACGCCTTCGGCGCCGGAGTCCCCGGTTAAGCCGAACACGCCGTCGCTGGGCGGGCCGATGGGTACTGAACCGTTGACCCCGGCGAATTCGATGGTGGCGTAGGTATTGCGGTCCGGGTCGATCTGGCAGCCGCTCAGGACGATCTGGAAGGGCGTCGGCCGGGTGACGAAACCAACGCCGGTGAAGTCCGAGGTGGCCCAGTCGCCCAGCAGCACCGGGTTGGCGCTGACCCCACTGCCACTCAGGCTGCATTCGGTATTCCTGATTTGCCCCTTCAGGTAGTAGATGAAGGCATGGCCGATGTTCGGGTGATCCAGGTGGCCGCTGAACAGGGGAGTATCCAGGTTGTGTATACCCAGGGGTGTGTCACCTGTTTTCACGAGTGTGATCCTGTGGCTCAGGTGGGTGAACGCGAATTCCGTCAGCCATGACTGCCGGTTGTGGACGGCCTGGAAGGGCACAAAGGGCTCACCTATCGGGACGAAGTGCGAGTCGTTGAGGTTGTTGAACGGACTACCGATGCGCACCCGTGCGCCAATGCCCGGCACATTGGTGGGCATGACGGGGCCATCAAAACCTGGCACCGGTACCAACGCCTGCATCTCGCTGAACGTGAATGTATAGCGCTGCGTTCCATCGTTATTGCACACAAGCCTTGCGCGTTCGGGATTGGGGGTAAAGGCCTGATTGTTCTCGATGCCCAGCAGCCGTCCCACCCTGGCGTCGCGCGGCACGTGGACGGTGCCTAAGTCTCTGGTAAATGTCATTGGTCCGCTCGGCTGCTTGCTGTCCCAATGGCAATAATGACTCGTGACTTCATTTGCCAGTGCCTGCTGGTGCTGGCAAATGATGACCACGAGCGCGGCCAAGGGCAGCCAGGACTTGATTGATCTCATGTGTGCGGTTTCCTCGTGCGATGCATTCAAGCGCAAGTTAGGTTTTGCAGGCGGTAGCCCTGGGTGCTGTCGAGGGCCTGCGGGTCGACGTCGAACTCACAGCTATCATCCGCCTGATCACCCCATTGCACGCTCAAGGTCTGGGCCTGTTCGACGTCGCTCAGCATGACGCGCCCGCCCTGGCCAATAAGCCCAAGCATCTGGCCGTCGCGGTCTTGCAGGCGAGCGCCGAATGGCAGCGGCTGGCCACCGGCGTCGTGCAGGGTCAGCACCAGGCGGGTAACGTGGCGGGCGGCGAAGCGCTGTTTGACGATGGCGCCGCGTCGCGGTACGACTTGCGCGGTGCCGTTGTCGATCTCGACTTCGGGGCCCAGTTGGTCGGTCTGTAAAACCAGGTTATTGACCCGATAGGGTTGCAGGTAGGGGATCATGGCGTAGCCGTCCTGGTTGGTCTGTGCGGCTGTCGCGTTCTGCACACCCACCCCCGCCACCGCCGGCACCTCGACCACTGCCGCCGTGTCCCCCACGTAGGGGCCGAACAGCAGCCCGTCACCGTGCAGCAATACCGCACCGCTGGCGTTCAAGGAGAAGTTGCGATAGTCGCTGGCCTCGGTCAGGCCTGCGCTGACCGAGGCATACGGGCCTTGATGGATGATCGTCAGGGCAGCGTTGTTGCGGTAGCGTTCATCCTGGCCGACGCTTGCGTTGTAGCTGTAGCCTTCTTCGTTGCCCCTGAGCGAGGCGCGCTGGTTGTAGCCGTTGGCATTGCTGAAGACGTTGTAGCCAACGTGGGTAGAGCGCCCGAACTCCAGCGGCATGGACAGGCTCAGGCCAAGTTGCCGGGACTTGCCACGTGCATCAGACAACGACTGTGAAGCGAACAGGTTCCAGCTGACGCCTGCCAGGTGGGTATTGAAGCCGAGTTGATATTGGCGCTGTGTGTCGTTGTGTTGCCAGTAATCCTGCTGCGACAGGCTCAAGCTCAGTGAGTGGCGTTTGCCCAGCGACTGGTAAACTGACGCCTCCATGCGGCTACGGCGGCTACCCAGAAACAGGCCCTCGCGGCCGCGTTGGCTTACCGCTTCGTCAAAATCTCGGTAGCCTTCGGTCGAATAGCGATAGCCGGCAAAGCGCAGGCTAGTGCCGGTGATAAAGGCCTTGCCGTATTTCAGTGCGTAGCTCAGCCCCTGCACTTGGGCACCGGTGTTGGCATCCACCTCGGCGCGGGCGTGGGTAACGTCAAAGGCCAACGCGCCCAGTTCGGCAAAATCCCGGCCCACACCCAGGTTGGCGGCGTGGTAATACTCACTGGCCATGAGGCCGCCGTACAGGGTGGTGTTCCACGCCAGACCTGTCGCGAGGGTGCCCTGCGCCAGCCATGGCTTGTCCAAGCTGCTGGCAGGATTGTAACGGGCGAATGCCGCGCTGTAGCGCCATACGCCCCGGCGCATGAGGTTGCCGATGCTGGAGTACGGTTGGGTGAAGCGCTTTACCTCGCCGTCGTCTTCGGTCAGGACAACCTCCAGTTCTCCGCTGCCAGAGGTGCTGAGGTCATCGATCGCATAGGGGCCTGGGCTGACGAAGGTTGAGTAGATCGGGTAGCCGTTTTGCCACACTTCCAGTTTCGCCCGCGTCTGCGCCACGCCACGGATGATCGGGGCATAGTTTTGCAGTACGTCGGGCAGCATGCCAATGTCCGAGGCGATGCGTACACCGCTGACCGGGATGCCTCGAAACACGTCGCTGTCGAGAAAGGTCTCGCCCAAGGTAAGGTTGGCGCGGGTGCCGGGGATATCCCGTTGTGCGTAGGTCTGGGTGCGGGTCCACTGCTGTTCGCCATCGTTGGCATCGCGCCACGACTGGCTGCTGCGCAGGCGCCAGTCGCCGAGATTGATCCCCGTGTTCAGGTACAGATCGCTGCTGGCAGTGCTCCCGCTGCGGCGATGGCGGCCCTGCAGGGTGGATGCCTGGTAATTGATGAACGCAGCGTTGATCCCCTTGTCCCATCGTGCAGGGTCGACGCTGCCGGCGATGCCGCGGCGCATGGCGATTTGCGGGACGGAAAGCGCCACTTGCAGTGTGCTGCTATCGAAATCGACTGTGGCGCCCGGGATGACCCTTGCGAGGTCGAGGCAGGCGGCGTTGCTGAGGCTGGCATCGGCCAAACCCTCTGCCCTGACACCGAACTCGGCGAGCATTGCTGCGGGCAGGCAGGGCGCAAGCTGCTGATTGTCGTCTGCGCTGAAGTCCAGTTCGCGGCTGCCTACTGGGTTGAGGTTGACCAGGATATCAACCCGATAACGGCCTGCGGCGAGGGTCTGATGCTCACTCAATGTGTTGAGGATCGCGCTGGATACGCCTTGGGCAAGCTCACTGGTATGGCGCAAAAAGCCCGCATTGAATTCCACGGGGGCGGTACTTTGCGCATGAACGGTCGGCGTCCAGATGGCCAAGCTACCTGACAGGCACAAAAAGCCATACCACTGACGGCCTGATGCCCGCCAGCTAGGCGTGATAACGATCATTGGGACGAATCCTTGCCGGGGGGCTGTTAACGGGTGGCAGCGACGGGTTGCTTGAGCAATGGGGTGAACCCACCGAAGTCATTGATCACGCCGAACTCCGCCTGAAGCTGGCTGCTGGGCTGGATGCCCTTGACGACGTAGTCTTCGCCACTGAAAGGGGCAAGCATGGCCGGGTTTTTCACGCGGGCGGATTGCTGCGGGTCGGCGAGGTTGAGCTGGCTGAACGTGATATGGAAAGGGGAGGGGTTGTGCACCCGCAAGTGAGCCTCACCTGCGACCATGCGCAATGAGAACTGCAGGTTTTTAGCCTCGGTCGCCGGGGTGCCTTTGAGCTGATGGGGCCTGTAGAACAGTTTCAGCCGAGTGCGCAGGGCAATGTTCAAAGCATTGCCTTGGCCAGGAACGGCCTGCGGGATTTCCTGGACATTGAGGAAGAACAGCGATTCGCGGTCTTCGGCCAATGTGTTGGGCAGTGCGTTGATCTGCAGCAGTTGTTCGTTGCCCGGTACCAGACGGAATAATGCGGGCGCCGGCAGCAGCGGTACCACGCTGACATTGTCGTCCGCTTCAGTGTTGATCCAGGCCTGTACCGCGTACGTCTGTTGGCTCGGGTTACGAACCACTACCGAGGTGCTGCGGTTGTCGCTCTGATGGATGATTCTGGTATTGCTCAGGGTCAACGCCGCGTGGCTATCTGCAGTTGGCATGCCGAGAATGAATACGGCCGCGCAGGCGGCCACGGCGGGATGCGCACGAAGCGCCCGATACAATGAAAATGGCATGTGGGTAGCCCCCTGAGCCAGGCGCAGCGCGCGCCTGGCAATGACATTCAAACAGGCGTACAACGCTTAACGTTGTACGTGTGCTCAGTGTTACTTGATGGTGACGGTGAAGTTCACATCCGCATTGGCCTCGCCGGCATCGACGGGGAAGCCAATCGAGCGGTAGTAGGCATAGAACGGAATAACAGTGTCGCCACTGGCGGCGAGGGGCATATCCGCCGATTGTGTGCCAGGAACCAGCAAGTTGGAGTTGCTGTCGCGTATGGCGATGGCAATATTGTCTGCAGCATTGGCTCCGCTTTTGATCGCGAAATAACTACCGCTTGAGTCTGCACTGCCGGCAAACAATACGTTGGCTTCGTTGCTGGTGCCTTTGCATTCCTGTTGGTCCGGGATTACGACGTTGAAGCGCTTGCCCACGCGTTCCTGGTTGGCGGCGGTGAAGCTTGCTGCAGGAACGCTGCCCATGTCTACGCTATTGCTCGCGCCATTGCCCGGATCGATGATGGTAATTGGGCAAGTGTCGGCAGTAATGCTGCCTTCAAAGTTGATGATGCCGGTGTTGGCAAATGCGGTATTCATAGCCGTTGCCGAAAGCAGGCCGAGCGAAAGCGCGAGAAGAGACTTCTTCATTAATGACCTCTGGTTTGATAGTGGAGTGTATGTGGCAATCATGCGCAAACTGACGAGCGTGGTTAGTTTGGGGCGTGACGCCGGTTGCAAGTGTAGGGGTGGGTGTTTTTAATGTGCAATACTGAATATTGCAGTGACTGCCAATTATTTTTTTCAAATAGGCGGATGCAGATTTTTATGTTGTATTTTCTGAAGAAGTTTAAGTGGGAAAGGAAGGCCGTGTGGGGTGCGGGTGAGTTGCAATCAGAATAGTTTGCAAGGTGGGGTAAATAAGGAGGCGGGGGTTTAACTGCTGAGTGACGGCCGGGTGTGAGAATTACGCCTCACGCAGGGCATGAGGCGTAATCAGGCTGGGCCGGTCAGTGCAAGTCACCCTGGCCTGGCAGGGCCAACAGTTTTTTTTCCAGGTGCCAGTCGAAGGGTTCATCATTTTGCTCGGCTTCATGGCGACGTTCTTCGAGCTGCTGATATAAGTCCAACTCATCGTCGGGCATGAAGTGCAGGCAGTCGCCGCCGAAGAACCACAGTAAGTCACGTGGCACCAGATGAGCGATCTGCGGATAGCGCTGGATGACCTGGCAGATCAGGTCCTGGCCCAGGTACTGACTCTCCAGAGGGTCTTGGGGCAGCAGTGTCAGCAGTTCGTCGAAGCGCTCGAGGAACAGGGCGTGGCTTTCTTCTGGCACCTGCTCGGCTTCGCCCAGGGCAACCAGGATGGTGCGCAGGTGATGCAGCAGTTGCAGGTGGTAGTCCAGGTGCGGGGTGGCCATGGAAGGGACCTCGGGGTGGCTGAAAACGGGGGCGGAGTATACGCCGGTCGGGGCCGCTGTGCGGCCCCTTTTGCCGATCGCTCAGCGCACCTTGCCTGTTGTCGGCAGCAGTTGCGCCTTGTCGAACGCATCCACATCGATCACCGCTCGCCGAGCCGTTTCGGCAGCATGAAGGCGCTGAGCCTCCGCAGGCTGAAGCACACCCGAGTCGACGGCAGCGTCAACCGCCAACTGCCCGGCTGCCGGTTGCACCTTGCCTTCCTTGAGCGCCTGGTGCAGGGCCTTGTGCAGGGGCGCTACGTCATCCAGCAGGTCGCTTGCCCGTTGCAGCGCCGCAACCGGATCGCCTTCTGCCTGGGGCCTGTAGCAACCGGCCAGCAGCTCTTCCAGTGCAGGGTCACCCTTGCTGCGGCCGATCAGTTCGGCTACTTCGGCATCCAGTTCATCACTGGGGCCGGTATGACGACGGCCGAACGGAAACACCAGCACGCGCAGCGCGCAGCCCATGAAGCGGTTGGGGAAGTTGTCGAGCAGACGGTCCAGCGCATTTTCCGCCTGGCCTAGACTCTCCTCCATCGCCCAGCGCAACAGCGCTCGCATGTGCTCTGGGGAGCCCAGATCGTGATAGCGCTTGAGCGCGGCAGAGGCCAGGTACAAGTAGCTCAGCACATCACCCAGGCGTGCGCTCAGGCGTTCGCGGCGCTTGAGTGCCCCGCCCAGCAGCATCATCGACAAGTCGGCCATCAGTGCAAAGGCTGCCGCCTGGCGGTTGAGGGCGCGGAAGTAGCCCTGGCTCAGGGCATCGCCCGGCACTTTTTCCAGGTGGCCCAACCCCAGTCCATACACCAAGGTGCTGGCCGCATTGCCGGCGGCGAACATGATGTGCTTCATCAGCAGTTCATCGAACTCGACCAGCGCCTGGTCACGGTCTTCGCGAGCGGCCAGTGCCATCTCCTTGAGTACGAACGGGTGGCAGCGGATGGCGCCCTGGCCAAAGATCATCAGGTTGCGCGAGAGGATATTGGCGCCTTCGACGGTGATGAAGATCGGCGCCCCTTGCCAGTTGCGCCCCAGGTAGTTGTTGGGGCCCATGATGATGCCCTTGCCGCCGTGTACGTCCATGGCATGCTGGATGCATTCGCGGCCACGCTCGGTCAGGTGGTACTTGAGAATGGCCGACAACACCGAAGGTTTCTCGCCCAGGTCCACGGCCTTGGCCGTCAGCAAGCGGGCGCTGTCCATCAGCCAGGCGTTGCCGCCGATGCGGGCCAGCGATTCCTGGATACCTTCGAAGGCGGCCAGTGGCACGTTGAACTGTTCGCGAATGTTCGCGTACTGGCCGGTCACCAGGCTGGTGTACTTGGCCGCGCCTGTGCCTACGGCTGGCAGCGAGATGGAACGGCCCACCGACAGGCAGTTCATCAGCATCATCCAGCCCTTGCCGAGCATGTCCTTGCCGCCGATGAGGAAGTCCAGGGGCACGAACACGTCCTTGCCACTGTTAGGGCCATTCATGAAGGCCGCGCCCAGTGGCAGGTGGCGCTTGCCGATTTCAACGCCAGGGGTATCGGTCGGGATCAGCGCCAGGCTGATACCGAGCTCTTCTTCTTCGCCAAGCAGATGGTCTGGGTCATAGGCCTTGAAGGCCAGGCCCAGCAGAGTAGCGACCGGGCCCAGGGTGATGTAGCGCTTCTCCCAGTTCAGACGCAGGCCGATGACCTCTTCGCCGTGCCATTGGCCTTTGCAGATGACACCCGTGTCAGGCATGGCGCCCGCATCGGAACCGGCCAGCGGGCCGGTGAGGGCGAAGCAAGGGATATCGTCACCGCGGGCCAGGCGCGGCAAGTAGTGGTTGCGCTGTTCGTCGGTACCATAATGCAGCAGGAGCTCGGCCGGGCCCAGTGAGTTGGGGACCATGACGGTGGAGGCCAGGTCGCCGCTGCGCGTGGCCAGTTTCATGGCCACCTGGGAATGGGCATGGGCAGAGAAGCCCTTGCCGCCGTACTCCTTGGGGATGATCAGGGCGAAGAAGCCATGCGTCTTGATGTGCTGCCAGGCCTCGGGCGGCAAGTCCATGTCCTGGCCGATTTGCCAGTCACTGACCATGGCGCAGAGCGCTTCGGTCGGGCCATCGATGAAGGCCTGTTCCTCTTCGGTGAGTCTCGGCGCCGGGTAGGCGAGCAGGGTGCGCCAGTCTGGGCGGCCGCTGAACAGCTCGCCATCCCACCACACGGTGCCAGCATCGATCGCTTCGCGTTCGGTTTGCGACATGGGCGGCAAGGTACGCTGGAACCATTTGAACACAGGGCCCGTGAATACCTTGCGGCGCCAGTCAGGCAGCACCAGCAGCGCGGTTTTGGCTGCGAGTATCAGCCAGATCACCGCTAGCAGCCAGCCGGGGGCCTTGCTGAAGATACCCATCAGCAGCGTATAGATGGCGATGATGCCGAGTATCTGCAAGGGCGGCAGGCGCCGGTGCGTGAGGTACGCAGCGCCGATCACCAGAACCACCAACCACAACAGCAACATAATCACTCCTCCTTGGAACCAGGGGCTAGAGCTAACCCACAGAGCTTAGACGCAACGCTATGAACGGCATCGTCAGAACAGTGACAGGGTGTGGCAGCAGGAGTTTCAGGGCATCGTCTGTCTATGCTGGTACAGGCGGCGCAGGTCTGGAGTAGACTTCAGCCCTCTGCACTCATAAGGACGTTGCCATGCTGAAGATCTGGGGCCGCAAGAACTCGAGCAATGTGCGCAAGGCGCTGTGGGTCGCCCACGAGCTGGGCCTCGACTTCGAATCCATCGATGCCGGCGGCGCTTTCGGCGTGGTCAACGAGCCGCACTACCGTGCACGCAACCCCAATGGCCTGGTGCCGATGCTCGAAGATGGCGACCTGACCCTGTGGGAGTCCAATACCATCGTGCGCTACCTCTGCGCCGAGTACGGCCAGGCGCAGGGCTGGTACCTGGACGACCCGCGTCAGCGGGCCCTGGCAGACAAGTGGATGGACTGGACCACCTCGTCCTTCGCCACCCCGTTCCGCCCGTTGTTCTGGGGCCTGCTGCGCACGCCTGAAGACCAGCGCGACTGGGTGGCGATCAACGCCGCACACAAGCAGTGCGCGCAATTGCTGGCGATTGCCGATGAAACCCTGGCCAGGCAACCCTACCTTTCGGGTGACCAGATCGGCATGGGCGACATCCCACTGGGTAGCTTCATCTATGCCTGGTTCGAACTGCCCATCGAACGCCCGGCCATGTATCACCTGGAGGCCTGGTACGCGCGCCTCAAACAGCGCCCCGCCTATCAGGCAGCGGTGATGACAGCGCTGACTTGAACCTGCCTCGATAGTCACTATCAATACACATGACTGTACTTGTGCGGCCGGCCCTAGCACCATGGCCGCACTCACTGCGCCAGTGATTTGCCCTGGCGTGTCCTGACCTTTTCACTCGGTACGTGACCCGCTATGAGTTCTGCCCTGTCCATTCGACAGCTGACCAAAACCTACGGTAATGGCTTCCAGGCCCTCAAAGGCATCGATCTGGACGTCGCCGAAGGTGACTTTTTCGCCTTGCTCGGCCCCAACGGCGCCGGTAAATCCACCACCATCGGTATTCTTTCGACCCTGGTCAACAAGACCAGCGGCACGGTGAACGTGTTCGGCCACGACCTGGACCGCGAGCCTTCTGCGCTCAAGCGCTGCCTGGGCGTGGTGCCGCAGGAATTCAACTTCAACCAGTTCGAAAAGACCTTCGATATCGTCGTCACCCAGGCTGGCTATTACGGCATCCCACCCAAGCTTGCCAGGGAACGCGCCGAGCAGTACCTGACCCAGTTGGGCCTGTGGGACAAGCGCGACGTGCAGTCGCGTTCGCTGTCGGGTGGCATGAAGCGCCGGCTGATGATTGCCCGTGCGCTGATCCATGAGCCGCGCCTGCTGATTCTCGATGAGCCCACCGCTGGTGTGGACATCGAGCTGCGCCGGTCGATGTGGAGCTTCCTCACCGAGCTCAACCAGAAGGGCATCACTATCATCCTCACCACGCATTACCTGGAAGAGGCTGAGCAGCTGTGCCGTAACATCGGCATCATCGACCACGGCACTATCGTCGAGAACACCAGCATGCGCCAGCTACTGGGCAAGCTGCATGTCGAAACCTTCGTTCTCGACCTCAAGCAGGACCTGCCCGCCGCCCCTGCGCTACAGGGCTACCCGTGCCGGTTGATCACCCCGCATACCCTGGAGGTGCAGGTGGACAAGGACATCGGCATCACGGCGCTGTTCGGCCAGCTGGCGCTGCAGAACATCGAAGTGCAGAGCTTGCGCAACAAGACCAACCGACTTGAGGAGCTGTTCGTGTCCCTGGTGGAAAAAAACCTGTCGAAGGTGGCCGTATGAGTGTGGAACTGCGCACCAACTGGGTCGCCCTCAACACCATCGTCTACCGTGAAGTGCGGCGCTTCCTGCGGATCTGGCCACAGACCTTGCTGCCGCCAGCGATCACCATGGTCCTGTACTTCGTCATCTTCGGTAACCTGATCGGCCGGCAGATCGGCGACATGGGTGGTTTTACCTACATGGAGTACATCGTGCCCGGGTTGATCATGATGTCGGTGATCACCAACTCTTATGGCAATGTGGTGTCGAGTTTCTTCGGCAGCAAGTTCCAGCGCTCGATCGAAGAACTGATGGTGTCGCCGGTATCGCCGCACACCATTCTCGTCGGCTATGTGCTGGGCGGCGTATTGCGTGGGCTGGCAGTGGGGGTGATCGTCACGATCCTGTCGATGTTCTTTACTCACCTGCAGGTGCATCACCTTGGCGTCACTGTCGTCGTGGTGCTGCTGACGGCCACGATTTTCTCGTTGCTCGGCTTCGTCAACGCGGTGTTCGCACGTAACTTCGATGACATCTCGATCATCCCCACTTTCGTGCTGACGCCGCTGACGTACCTGGGCGGGGTGTTCTATTCGATCAACCTGCTGCCGCCGTTCTGGCAGGCCGTGTCAATGGCCAACCCGGTGCTGCACATGGTCAACTCGTTCCGCTACGGCATCCTAGGGGTGTCGGATATCAGCATTGGCACGGCGATCACCTTCATGCTGGTCGCCACTGCGGTGCTCTACACCCTCTGCATTCGCCTGCTGGTCAGCGGCCGCGGCATGCGTGCATGAGCATTTGAGCTTGCGCCGGCGCCACTGCCGGCCAACCCACCAGCGCCAGTACAGCATGGTGGTGAAGTAGGCGAGGATGCCCAGCACCACGCCGCAGACCACCGAGCCCAGCAGGAAGGGTTGCCACACGGTCGACAGCTGGTCGGTGATCCATTCGAAGGTCAGTTCGTCGGGCAGTGTGCGCGGCGGGATCTGCAACAGCCAGGCGCCGGTCATGTAGGTGATGAAGAACACCGGTGGCATGGTCAGCGGGTTGGTCAGCCATACCAGGCTGACGGCGATTGGCAGGTTGCCACGTACCGGGATCGCCAGCGCAGCGGCCAGCAGCATCTGCATGGGGATGGGGATCAGCGCTGCGAACAGCCCCACGCCCATGGCCCGAGCCACCGAGTGCCGGTTCAGGTGCCAGAGGTTCGGGTCGTGCAGCAATTTGCCGAAAAAGCGTAAGGACTTGTGTTCCCGAATGCTGGTCGGATCCGGCATGTAGCGTTTGAAAAGACGGCGCGGCATGTAGGCTCCCGGGGCGTTTATCGGGGCAGTATGCCTTGAATCCCTAACCGCCTCGTTTAGAGTTTGTGACAATTGTTGAGCAAGGTTTGCCAGCATTTGCGCTATGCCTCAGAAGGTCATTTCGCTTCTGGGGCTCTACCTTATGCGCACAGGGATGTTTGCGCTCGCACTCGGGCTGCTTTGCCTGGGTTTTCTTCCCGTATTGCCATCGGTCGGATGGCTGCTTGTGCTGTTGCTCGGCGCCGTCGCCAGCCTGTTCACCCGGTTGTGGCCATTGGGCTGCTTTGTGCTGGGGCTGTGCTGGGCGTGCTGGTCGGCCCAGCACGCGCTGGACGATCGGCTCGCGCCTGGGCTTGATGGCCGCACAGTGTGGCTGGAGGGCAGGGTAGCTGGCCTGCCGAGCCGCACCGCGCAAGGTGTGCGGTTCGAGCTGGAGCAGGCCGCTTCGCGGCGTGGCGCATTGCCACGGCGCTTGCAGCTGAGCTGGTACGACGGGCCGCCACTCAGGGCGGGCGAGCATTGGCGTTTGGCGGTGACCTTGCAGCGCCCTGCCGGGCTGCTGAACCCGCACGGGCCTGATCGCGAAGCGCAGTTGCTGGCCCGGCGGATTGGCGCCACTGGCACGGTCAAGGCTGGGCAGGTGTTGAACGCAGTGGCCGGTGGCTGGCGGGACGAACTGCGCCAACGCCTGCTGGCGGTCGATGCCAACGGCCGGCAGGCGGCGCTGGTGGCGTTGGTGCTTGGGGATGGCGGGGGCCTGGCCCGCGAGGATTGGCAGACGTTGCAGGCCACGGGCACGGTCCATCTGCTGGTGATCTCTGGGCAGCATATCGGCCTGGTCGCGGGCCTGCTGTATGGCTTGGTCGCCGGGCTGGCGCGGTGGGGGCTTTGGCCCGCACGGCTGCCCTGGTTGCCCTGGGCGTGTGGCTTGGCCATGGCGGCAGCACTGGCCTATGGCTGGCTGGCCGGCGCTGGCGTACCGGTACAGCGCGCCTGCCTGATGCTGGCTGTGGTGCTGCTCTGGCGCCTGCGTTTTCGCCACCTCGGCGCCATGCTGCCGTTGCTGCTGGCGCTGGTCGCGGTGCTGCTGGTCGAACCGTTGGCGGGGCTGTTGCCTGGGCTCTGGCTGTCGTTTTCTGCCGTGGCCATTCTTATTTATTGCTTCAGCGCCCGGTTGGGCGGCTGGCGGCCCTGGCAGGCCTGGACGCGCGCGCAGTGGGTGATCGCTATCGGTTTGCTGCCGGTGCTGCTGGCCACTGGTTTGCCGGTGAGCCTGAGCGCGCCGCTGGCCAATCTGCTGGCGGTACCGTGGGTCAGCCTGGCGGTTTTGCCGTTGGCGTTGCTGGGTACGTTGCTTTTGCCCCTGCCGGGCTTCGGGGAGGCGCTGTTGTGGCTGGCCGGTGGCTTACTGGATGTGCTGTTCAGGGTGTTGGCCGTGGTCGCGGGCTGGCGGCCAGCCTGGGTGCCGCCGGCTCTGCCACTGTGGGCCTGGGCGTTGGTTGGCGTGGCCGCGCTGTTGGTGTTGTTGCCCCGTGGCGTGCCCATGCGCGGGTTGGGTGGGGTCATGCTGCTGGCCCTGTGGGTACCCAGAGAGCCGGTGGCGGCAGGGCAGGTGGAAGTCTGGCAGTTGGATGTCGGCCAGGGGCTGGCGGTACTGCTGCGTACCCGTCATCACAGCCTGCTCTACGATGCCGGGCCGGCCAAGGGTGAGTACGACCTGGGCGAGCAGGTGGTGCTGCCAACCCTGCGCAAGTTGGGGGTGGGCAGCCTTGACCTGATGTTGATCAGCCACGCCCACGCCGACCATGCGGGCGGTGCTGGGGCTATCCACCGTGGGCTGCCGGTCAGGCGGATGCTGGGTGGCGAGGCGCTGGAGGGCCTGGCGCTGCAACCATGTGCCAGTGGGGAGCAATGGGAATGGGATGGGGTGCGCTTTTCGCTATGGCGTTGGGCCGAAGGGCAAAGCAGCAATGACCGCTCTTGTGTGCTGCTAGTCGAGGCGCAGGGGGAGCGGCTGCTGTTGGCTGGGGATATGGAGGCGGGTGGCGAACGGTCATGGCTGGCGGCTCACGGGGCGACACGTATCGATTGGTTGCAGTCACCGCACCATGGCAGCCGTAGTTCGTCCACCGAGGCGTTTATCCGCGCTACGGCGCCGCGCGGGGTACTGATTTCGCGGGGGCGTAACAACAGTTTTGGTCATCCACATGCGCAAGTGGTCGAACGTTATCGGCGGCATGGGCTGGCGATTCATGATACGGCGGTGGAAGGGGCGTTGCGGTTGGTGTTGGGGGCGCAGGGGGCGGTGGAAGGTGTGCGCGGGCAGCGGCGGTTTTGGCGGGGTGGGGAATGAGGCCCTGAAGCGCTACCGCTGAAAACCCGGCAGCCAATTCCCTGACCTTCGGCAGATGAGCCCCCTGCGCTCCTATGATAGAGTGGCGGCCTTTTTCCGAAGGGGCGTTTACTGTGTGGGAATTGGTCAAGTCCGGTGGTTGGATGATGCTGCCGATCATTCTTAGTTCCATCGTTGCCATGGCTATCGTCGTCGAGCGCCTGTGGACCCTGCGCGCCAGCCGCGTGACCCCGCCACACCTGCTGGGCCAGGTCTGGATATGGATCAAGGACAAGCAACTCACCAGTGACAAGCTCAAGGCCCTGCGCGCCGATTCGCCGTTGGGCGAAATCCTCGCTGCGGGCCTGGCCAACTCACGCCATGGTCGCGAGATCATGAAAGAGTGCATCGAGGAGGCCGCGTCGCGCGTCATCCACGACCTTGAGCGCTACATCAGCACCCTCGGCACCATTGCCGCGATGGCCCCGCTGCTGGGCTTGCTGGGCACCGTATTGGGCATGATCGACATCTTCAGCGCCTTTATGGGCTCGCAGATGACTGCCAATGCCGCTGTGCTGGCCGGCGGTATCTCCAAGGCACTGGTCACCACCGCAGCGGGCTTGATGATCGGTATCCCGGCGGTGTTCTTCCACCGCTTCCTGCTGCGCCGCATCGATGAGCTGGTAGTCGGTATGGAGCAAGAGGCGATCAAGCTGGTGGAAGTGATCCAGGGCGACCGCGAAGTCGAAGTGGCCGGAGGCAAGGCGTGAAGTTTCGGCGCAATCGCCAGCGGGAGAACGTCGACATCAACCTGGCGTCGTTGATCGACGTGGTGTTCGTCCTGCTGCTGTTCTTCGTGGTCACCACCACCTTCACCCGCGAGACGCAACTGCGCGTCGAGCTGCCCGAGGCCGCCAGTGCCGAGCAGCCGCCGGCCGATGAGGGCAAGCGGGTGGAGATCACCATCAGCGCCGAGGGCGTGTATTCGGTGAACAACAACCTGCTGCCCAAGAGCGACCTGGCCACCTTGAGCGAGGCCATCGAGCAGGCGTCGGGCGGTGATCACAGTTTGCCGCTGGCGATCAGCGCCGATGGCAAGACCCCGCACCAGGCCGTGGTTACCGCGATGGATGCGGCCGGCAAGCTCGGCTTCAGCCAGTTGCGCATGACCACCGTCGAGGCCGCCCAGGGGACACCTTGATGGCCTTCGCCGACCGTTTGCTCGCCGCCTGGTACGCCGGGCATCCGGCGCTGGCGCTGCTGCGCCCGCTCGAAGCCCTGTACCGCCGTGTGGTGATACGCAAGCGTGCGCGTTTTCTCAGGGGTGAAAGCGCCAGCTACCGAGCCCCAGTGCCGGTCATCGTGGTGGGCAACATCACCGTGGGCGGTACTGGCAAGACACCGATGATCCTCTGGCTGATTGAGCATTGCCGAAAGCAGGGGCTCAAGGTCGGGGTGGTCAGCCGCGGTTATGGCGCCAAGCCCATGCATCTGCCCTGGCGCGTCGAGGCCGATCAGCGCGCCGAACAGGCCGGTGATGAACCGCTGTTGATCGTGCAGCGCACCGGCGTGCCGCTGATAATCGACCCTGATCGGTCCCGCGCCGTACAGGCGCTGCTGGCCAGCGAGCCGCTTGACCTGATCCTGTGCGATGACGGCATGCAGCACTACCGCCTGGCGCGCGACCTTGAGCTGGTGCTGATTGATGCCGCCCGTGGCCTTGGCAATGGGCGCTGCCTGCCGGCCGGGCCGCTGCGCGAACCGGTCGAACGCCTGCAAGAGGCCGATGCGGTGCTGTTCAACGGTGCCAGCGCTGACGCAGAAGCAGGTTTTTCCTTCCGCTTGCAGCCGTCCGCGCTGGTCAATGTGCGCAGCGGCGAGCGTCGCGGCCTTGATCTATTCCCGGCAGGCCAGCGCCTGCATGCGGTGGCGGGTATCGGTAACCCGCAACGTTTCTTCAATACCCTGCTGGGGCTAAACTGGCAGCCGGTGCCGCACCCTTTTGCCGACCACGCACAATTCAGCGCCGACCGCCTGTCGTTCACACCGCCATTGCCGCTGGTGATGACCGAGAAGGACGCGGTCAAATGCCGTGCCTTCGCTGCCAACGACTGGTGGTACCTGGCCGTCGAGGCGCAGCCGTCGCCGGCGTTCAGCGCCTGGTTCGACAGCCAGCTGCAACGCTTGCTGCCTGGGCACCGTAAGCCCTGAGCCCCTAATCAATTGCCGGCCACTTGGCCTCAAGGAAGCTTCCATGGACACCAAACTGCTCGATATCCTGGCCTGCCCGATCACCAAAGGCCCGCTCAAGCTCAGCGCCGACAAGACCGAGCTGATCAGCAAGGGCGCGGGCCTGGCCTACCCGATCCGCGACGGCATCCCGGTGATGCTGGAAAGCGAAGCGCGTACCCTGACCGACGACGAGCGTCTGGACAAATGAGCCTGGACTACACCGTGGTGATTCCCGCCCGCCTGCGCTCCACGCGCCTGCCGGGCAAGCCGCTGTTAACGATCGCCGGCAAGCCGATGATCCAGCACGTGTGGGAACAGGCGCGTAAAAGTGCTGCCAGCCGTGTAGTCATCGCCACCGACGATGCCAGTATCGTCGAGGCCTGCCAGGCGTTTGGCGCCGAAGTGCTGCTGACCCGCGCCGACCATGAGTCCGGCACCGATCGCCTGGCCGAAGTGGCGGCGCGTCTCGGCTTGCCTGCCGACGCCATCGTGGTCAATGTGCAGGGTGACGAGCCGCTGATCCCGCCGGTGATCATCGACCAGGTGGCGGCGAACCTCGCGGCCCACCCGGAAGCCGGCATCGCCACCCTGGCCGAGCCGATCCACGAGCCGCAGGCCGTGTTCAACCCCAATGCGGTCAAGGTCGTCAGCGACAAGAACGGCCTGGCCTTGAGTTTCAGCCGTGCGCCGCTGCCCTGGGCGCGTGATGCCTTCGCCAAGGGCCGCGACCAACTGCCCGAAGGTGTGCCCTACCGCCGTCACATCGGCATGTATGCCTACCGCGTGGGCTTTTTGCAGGACTTCGTCGGCTGGGGCCCGTGCTGGCTTGAGCAGACCGAGGCGCTGGAGCAGTTGCGCGCCCTGTGGCATGGCGTGCGCATTCATGTCGAAGACGCCATCGAGGCGCCCGCCGTGGGTGTCGACACCCCTGAAGACCTGGAGCGCGTAAGGCGCCTGCTGGAGGCTTGATGCGCGTCCTGTTCGTTTGCCTGGGCAACATCTGCCGCTCGCCCACCGCCGAGGGCGTGCTGCGTCATCAGTTGCAGGCCGCAGGGCTTGCCGAGCAGGTGCACGTGGCGTCGGCTGGTACCGGTGACTGGCACGTCGGCAAGGCCCCAGACGGCCGTACCTGCAAGGCCGCGCTGGCCCGCGGGTATGATCTTTCGCAGCAACGCGCCCAGCAGGTGAGCGTGGCGCACTTTGCCGAGTACGATCTGATCCTGGCCATGGACGAGAGCAACCTGAGCCACTTGCGTGCCCTGCGCCCGCATTCGGCGTCAGGTGAGCTCGACCTTTTCCTGCGCCGCTATGGCGCGGAGCTGGATGAGGTGCCAGACCCGTACTACGGTGGCGCCGCCGGTTTCGAGCAGGTGCTGGACCTGATCGAGGTGGCGTGCCAGGCATTGGTGGTGGAAATCAAGGGGCGGTTATGACAGCGCTTTGGCAGGAGCAGGTTTCGCTCAAGCCTTTCAATACCTTCGGCATTGACGTCAAGGCCCGGTATTTCAGCCAGGTGCATGATGATGACGAGGTGCGCGAAGCGCTGGCCCAGGCACAGCAGCGCGGGCTGCCGGTGCTGGTCATCGGCGGAGGCAGCAACCTGCTGTTGACCGGTGATATCGATGCGCTGGTGCTGCACATGGCCAGCCGTGGCCGCCGCGTGCTGAGCGATGACGGCGAGCGCGTGGTGGTTGAAGCCGAGGCGGGTGAGCCTTGGCACCCGTTCGTGCAGTGGGCGCTGGCGCAAGGTTTGTGCGGGTTGGAAAACCTCAGCCTGATCCCGGGCACCGTGGGCGCAGCACCGATGCAGAACGTGGGCGCCTATGGCGTCGAGATCAAGCATGTGTTCGCCGGCTTGACTGCGCTGGATCGCCAGACCGGTGAGTTGCGTGATTTTGGTCTGGAAGAGTGCGCCTTTGGCTATCGCGACAGCCTGTTCAAGCGTAACCCTGGCCGCTGGTTGATCTTGCGGGTGCGCTTTGCGCTGAGCCATACGCTGCAGGCTCATCTGGATTATGGGCCGGTACGCCAGCGCTTGGTGGAGCAGGGCGTTGAACAGCCCAGCGCGCAGGCGATCAGCGACGCTATCTGCAGCATTCGCCGGGAGAAGTTGCCGGACCCGGCCGAATTGGGCAATGCCGGGAGTTTTTTCAAGAACCCGGTGGTCTCTGCTGAACTTGTCGAGGGTATTCGCGGGCGTTTCCCGGGCGTTGTGGCTTACCTTCAGGCTGATGGCCAGGTGAAGTTGGCGGCGGGGTGGCTGATCGAGCAGGCGGGCTGGAAGGGGTATCGCGATGGCGATGCGGGCGTGCATCGGCTGCAGTCGTTGGTGCTGGTCAACTATGGCCAGGCGAGCGGGGCGCAGTTGCATGACTTGGCGCGGCGCATCCAGGCGGACATCCGCGAGCGGTTCGGGGTTGAGCTCGAGATGGAGCCTAATCTGTACTGATTGTTTGGTGCGGGCCGTAGTGCCGCCATAAAAGCGCATAGCCGGTAGCGGCCGCTTCCCGGCGGTGGGAATCCAGTTGCTGGCAAGCCCGGCAGGCGCTTTGGGGCCGATGTAAATCGTGACGCTGCCGTCCGCATTTTTCTTCATCGCGTCCAGGTCATAGGAGGACAGTGTCGTGCGATTGGTATCGCTGTAGATGAACGACATGGTGTCACGGTTATAAACGGTCAATGCCCAGAACTGTTTGACCGGCATGTTGGCGGGGACGCTGATCTTGTAGGTCTTGCCAGGCTCAAAGGGTTTGCCGTTTTTATCGGACATGGCCATCAGGTATTGGGTTGCCGGTGAGTCGCTCAATGCCTTCGGCATATAGGTACACCAGAAGTACTCCGCCGCCCGACCGATCAGATCAATACTGTCGGCGTACTCAAAGGAGAAACGCTTGTTTTCATCAGTCATCAACAGCGAAGCATAGTGGCGATCCGGCCAATAGAACTTGTCTTTGGGCAGGTTATTGAACCTCAGCGATGGTAAGCTGCCATGCGTAGAGACACGACCTTAGACCATATCGCGGAAAGGCTCCAACGCTGGTGAATTTTGCACATTGATCGCCGTTGCCTACGCTCATCCCTGCTTAGTCGATTTCAGGGGATGAGTGATGGATCTGGAAAAACATTGGAGTTACACCCGTTCGGCACTGTTCGCGTCGCTGTGCGTTGTACCCATGGCCCAGGCTGAAGATTCGGCAGAATTGGCGAAAAAAGCCCTCAATCCCGTGGCAGCCATGTACAGCTTGCCGGTGCAATACAACTGGGATCAGAAAATGGGGCCGAGCGGGGAAGGCATGCACAGCGTGACCAATATTCAGCCAGTGCTGCCATTTACCCTCAACGATGACTGGAACCTGATTTCGCGCACCATCCTGCCGATTATTGATCAACACGGCCTGGCACCCAACGGTGCGGCGGACAAGTCGGGTGTCGGCGATATCACCCAGAGCTTTTTCTTCTCGCCCAAAGAGCCTACGGAAAGTGGCTGGATACTCGGTGTCGGCCCGGCGTTGTTGGTTCCCACCGGTAGTGATGAATTGCTCGGTAGTGAACAGTGGGGCATCGGCCCGACCGCCGTTGCGCTTAAACAGGCCAATGGCTGGACTCACGGAATACTTGCCAACCATATCTGGGGGCTGGAGGGCAGCCCGCCGGACGACAAGGAAAAGGTCAACCAGACCTTCCTACAGCCTTTTCTTTCCTACACCACCAGCACGCTCACCACGTATGGGGTCAATACGGAATCGACCTACAACTGGCAGTCACGCGAATGGTCGGTGCCGATCAATCTCACGGTCACGCAATTGTTGAAGATCTCAGGGCACCCACTGACGGTACAGGCTGGGCCGCGATACTGGCTCGACAGCCCGGATGATGGCCCACAGGGCTGGGGGGTTCGCTTCGCCGTAACGTTGTTGTTTCCACGCTGAGACAGAGGCGAAGCGATCAGCATTCAGAAGCGCCAGGTCGCACCGCCACCAATGATATGTAAGGCCGCATTGCGGTAAGTACCCGAAAGCGTATCACCCGAGCGTGCTTTCGTTTGTTCGACGTCCATATCGCCGAGCCAAACCAGGGTATAGGCTGCGTGCAAATCCAGCCCTTCATCGATTTGGTAGTTGACTCCAGTAGCCAGTCGCCAGGCTTCCCCCATGGGGTTGTCAACCGTACGATCCTTATCATCGA
This sequence comes from Pseudomonas sp. SWRI68, assembly GCF_014269165.1. Classification (NCBI taxonomy): domain Bacteria; kingdom Pseudomonadati; phylum Pseudomonadota; class Gammaproteobacteria; order Pseudomonadales; family Pseudomonadaceae; genus Pseudomonas; species Pseudomonas sp. SWRI68. The sequence goes on from NZ_JABWRU010000009.1 coordinate 46,004, forward strand.
CTGCTGAGCTGTCGTAACCGATGCCCATGCTCCAGCGTAATTTTTGGGTGGCCTGGTATTGGGTGCCAATCGAGGCGTGCCAGGTGTCTTTGTATTTGCGGTCAACGGTTCGGCTGACATCGGTAGCGCTTACGTCGACGTCTATGCCGATGCTGCCAAACTCACTCCAGTCTTGCCAGCCGAGGCTGCCGAGTAGCTTCCATTGCGAATTCAATTCATGTGCGACGCTGATGAGAGCGGTCTGTGGCACCGCCATATCCAAGTCGAGATCATTCACGTCGAGTCTGCTCAACGCGGCGTTGATTAGTGGATTACTGACCTTGTTCACACTGGGGCTGTCCTTGAATCCCAGATCGATCTTGCTGGTGTAGGCCAAACCAATCTGCGTGCGCGCGTTCAGTCGGTACAGCAGCCCCAGATTCACCCCGGTTCCGACATCCGTGTCTTTATACTCCAGTTGCCCGTCGGGACTGTCACGCAGTCCGAGCAAGTTGTTGTTGATGGCCATCTCGTTACGGTAGTAGGCGAACATGATGCGCGGCCCTATACCGATGGACAGATCATCGGTGAATTTGTGCGCCAGGGTGGGCTGAAACGACACACCGATAATTGCGGCCTCTTGATTGAAATAGCGGCCAGCCCAGTCGTCGTCGTAATTCAGTGCGAGTCCAAAGTTACCGTACATGCCAAAACCCACCGCTGAGCGCTCGTCGATTTGATGACTGATGAACAGACTGGAACCGGGCAAGTATTGCAGGGCGTTGCCCCCTTCGTTGCCGTCGAACTGATTGTTACTGTCGCGGGAAAAGCGCATGTGGCCAAGAATTACCTGGGCATTGGCGCTGACCTGGGTTCCTTGCAGCTCGGTGATACCCGCCGGGTTGCTCATGAGAACACTGGGATCGCTGGCCAATGCAGCGGCGCCCGCGTTGGCCAGGCCGTTACCTTCCTGACCGGTTTCATAAACCAGAATTCCGCCCGCCCAGGCGTCGCCAGCAAGCAGACCAAGGCCGAAAATGATTGAGTGTGCAAGACGTTGGCGGCTGAGGTTGAGTGTATTCATCGCGCTTCCCTTTACGAACTCGGCGGGCACTGCGTATCGCCATCCAAGATGACTTAACGAATTTTGAAGCTTAGTCATGAATCGTAGAAATGCGATCACTGGCGGTGGACGCAGGTTTGACGGACGGTAAGAGCGCGCCTAGGGTTCATACGGTATTCAGTCTCAGGTCGATCTTAGAGACGGCTTGTGTCCGTCGCACCTGCACGTGAAAGGACGCTTACCATGATTTCATCACGCCATTGGTTGTCTTGTGTTCTGCCCTTGTGTGTTGCGCTCGGCAGCGCGATGCACGCGCAAGCCAGCACGCCGGATTTACTGCTGACCACGCCCGCAACACCTGACGTGGTGGAAAAGGGAATGCAAGCTGATGGCTATAGCCTGGCGATCTCGGCTTACAACTGGGGTTATCCGCTGGTGCGCATGGAAAGAGTGGCACGGGAATACATTACCGTTCCTTCGCCAAAACCAGACACCAGCTATCGCGCCGGCCTTAACCAGATTGGCTGGGCAACCGCGCTGGCGTCGCCGTCCGCCAAGGACATGCCCACCGCCAACAATGACACCTACTACATGAGCGCGGTGCTGGATCTAACCGAGCCCTATGTCTTGAGCGTGCCCGATACCGATGACCGCTATTACGTGGTCGATGTATTCAACATGTGGCAAGAACTTGAGCACTATGTCGGACGACGCACTACTGGCACCAAGGCCGGCAAATATGTCCTGGTGCCACCGGACTGGAAGGGCGAGTTGCCAAAGGACGCGAAGCGCCTCGACGTCTCGACCAAAAAAATCTGGCTGTGGGGGCGCATTCACGTCAAGCAGGGTGAAGATGTCGCGCCGATCCTCGCCTTGCAGAAACAGTTCAGTGTCGTGCCGTTGAGTGGCAAGTCGAACAAGGATGGGGCATTGCCTGCATTGCCGCAGACGGGCGACGACCCGCTGGGTTTCTTCATCGAACTGGCGTCGGCGCTCAAGGACAACCCGGTCAAGCCTGCCGACGCAGCATTGTTTGCCCAATTCGCCCGCATCGGCCTGACGGAAAAAGGCTTTTCACCCGATAAGCTGAATCCGGCCACTCGCAAAGGTCTAGAGCAAGGTTTGAAAGATGCCCCCTACGTGGCGATCGCGTCGCTGGCGAGCACGTCGGAAGTGCGCAATGGCTGGAACTGGGTGACCGGTCTTGACAGCTTTGGCTTCAACTACCCGCTACGCGCCATGGTGGCTGGCCCCTATCTGGGAGGCCAGGGTGAGCGTGAAGCGATGTATCCGTTGCGCTTCACCGATAGCCAGAATGAACCACTCACAGGGGCCAACCAATATGAAATAAAACTGGCCTCTGCACCGCCGGTGAATGCGTTCTGGTCGCTGACCATGTACAACGCTAGCGACAAAATGTTGGTCGACAACGAGATCAGTCGCTACAAGGTCGGCCCCGATACAAAGGGTTTGAAAGTCGCGGCGGACGGTTCGATTACTATTCCGATCTCCCACAAAAAACCGCAGGGAGAGAATGCCGCCAACTGGCTACCGGCACCCGAAGGCGGTTTCTACGTGATGTTACGTTTGTATCAACCTTCAGAGGAGGCTCTCTCGGGCAAGTGGCAGCTTCCACAGCTGAACAAGGTCAATTGAGTACCTGGGACGTCCTGTCCTAACCGTCGGCCAATAGCTTGGGCTTAGCCGTCCACTATTGGCCGATTCTGTTGAAAACGCGCAGCCACCAGGCCACTAGGCAAGAAAAAGCCCCGCCAGTTCGCACTGGCGGGGCTTTTTCATTCAGCCGTTGGCATCAACCGTGATGAGGCTTGTGCTCATCAGCGGTTTCCAGGGCCGGCTCTGCAGCTTCCTGCGCGGCCTTGGCAGCAGCTTCAGCTTCACGCTTGCGGCGACGGACTTCACGTGGGTCGTTCGGCGCGCGGCCGTTGGCCAGCATGACGGTAGCAGCTTCAACCACGGCAGGTGCTTCGACCGGTGCAGGCTCGACAACAACTGGCGCTGGCTCCACGACCACTTCGGGTTGCGCTTCGACAACCACGGCAGCCTGCTCGGCAACCACGGCTTCTTCAACGACTACCGGCGCCTGCTCGATTTCGCCGGCTTCAACTGCTGGCGCTTCGACTGGGGCTTCGACAGGCGCTTCGGCAACGACCACCGCTTCAGCGGCAGGGGCCGCTTCGACAACTGGCTGCGGCGTGACTTCGACCACGGGCTCGGCGCTGGCCTCGACCACGGCGACAGGCTCGCTGAGCGGTTGCTCAACCACAGGGGCAACAGCGGCTTCCTCGGCCTGTGCAACAGCTTCGACCTGCTCGGACGGTTTGGCGGCTTCGCTGTTGTCGGTTTCGACGACTTCGGCGGTGGCGCGCTCGGCCTGCTGGTTGGCTTGCGCTTCGGCATCGGCGCTGATGTTGCTGCTGGCAACAGCTGCGGTGACGGCCAGGCCGGCGGCCAGTTCGGCACCCAGCTCGGTGGCCTGGTGCTGTTGTGGCTGCTCTTCGCTGCCTTCGTCTTCACTGCCTTCGATCAGCTCACCGTTGGCATTGCGCTGACGCTCGCGACGGTTGCTGCGACGACGCTGGCCGCGGGAACGGCGACGTGGACGCTCGCCATCTGCGCCTTCCTGCTCGTCCTGCAGCAGTTCATCGTTCGGCAGTTGCTCTTCGGCAAGCTCAGCAGCCTGCTCGGCCGCTTCTTCGGTGGCACGTGGCTGGCGCTCTTCACGCGGCGGGCGCGGGGCACGCTCTTCGCGTGGGGCGCGTTCTTCACGAGGGGCACGCTCTTCACGCGGTGCACGTTCTTCGCGAGGGGCACGCTCTTCACGCGGTGCGCGTTCCTCACGAGGGGCACGTTCTTCACGCGGTGCACGTTCCTCACGTGGTGCACGTTCTTCACGGGCTACACGCTCTTCACGTGGCTGACGCTCTTCGCGTGCAACCGGTGCCGGCGAGGCCTCCAGTGGCTCGCGCAGTTCGCGTACCGGGCGCTCTTCGCGGTTGCCACGACGGTCTTCGCGTGGCTGGCGTGGTTGGCGCTCTTCGCGAGGTGCGCGTTCTTCACGCGGGGCACGTTCTTCACGCGGCGCGCGTTCTTCGCGAGGCTGGCGCTCTTCACGCGGGGCGCGCTCGGCACGCTCTTCGCGTGGTTTGCGCTCTTCGTCGCGGCGGCCATTGCGGTTGCGGCTCTGCTGGCGGCCGTTACGGCGTTCTTCGTTGCGTGGCGTGCGATCAGCGGCTGGTTTTTCGGCCGTGACGGCCGGTGCGGCGACCGGTTCGTCCTTGCCGGCGAACAGGCTGACCAGCGACTTGACCAGGCCTTTGAACAGGCTCGGCTCTGGGGCGCTTGGCGCTGGGGCTACCGGTGCGGCGGGCTGCTGAGGCTCTTCGACAGCGCTCGGCACCGGCGCACTGGTGCGGGCCGGGGCGGTCTTGACCGCAGCCTCCTGGCGAACCAGGGTGCGCGTGGCGGCGGGTACCGGCGTCGCTTCTTCGGTCTCGGTGGCGGCGATCTCGTAGCTGGACTGGTTGTTCAGCACTTCCGGGTTGTCATCGCGCAGGCGCTGGACTTCGAAGTGCGGGGTTTCCAGGTGATCGTTCGGCAGGATGATGATGCGTGCGCGGGTGCGCAGTTCGATCTTGGTGATCGAGTTGCGTTTCTCGTTGAGCAGGAACGCGGCGACCGGGATCGGCACCTGGGCGCGCACTTCGGCGGTGCGGTCTTTCAGGGCTTCTTCTTCGATCAGGCGCAGAATGGCCAGCGACAGCGATTCGACATCACGGATGATGCCGGTGCCCGAGCAGCGTGGGCAGACGATGCCGCTGCTTTCGCCCAGCGATGGGCGCAGGCGCTGACGGGACATTTCCAGCAGGCCGAAGCGCGAGATGCGACCCACTTGCACGCGGGCACGGTCGGCTTCGAGGCACTCACGCACACGCTCTTCAACGGCGCGCTGGTTCTTGGCCGGGGTCATGTCGATGAAGTCGATGACGATCAGGCCGCCGATGTCGCGCAGACGCAGTTGGCGGGCGATTTCCTCGGCCGCTTCCAGGTTGGTCTGCAGGGCGGTTTCCTCGATGTCGCTGCCTTTGGTGGCGCGCGCCGAGTTGATGTCGATGGAGACCAGGGCCTCGGTCGGGTCGATCACGATCGAGCCGCCGGACGGCAGGTCGACGACACGCTGGAAGGCGGTTTCGATCTGGCTTTCGATCTGGAAGCGGTTGAACAGTGGCACGCTGTCTTCGTACAGCTTGACCTTGCTGGCGTACTGCGGCATCACCTGGCGGATGAAGGTCAGGGCTTCTTCCTGGGCGTCGATGCTGTCGATCAGCACTTCGCCGATGTCCTGACGCAGGTAGTCGCGGATGGCGCGGATGATGACGTTGCTTTCCTGGTAGATCAGGAATGGTGCAGCGCGGTCAAGGGAGGCTTCCTTGATGGCGGTCCACAGCTGCAGCAGGTAGTCGAGGTCCCACTGCATTTCTTCGCTGCTGCGGCCAAGGCCGGCAGTGCGCACGATCAGGCCCATGTCGCCCGGCACGGTCAGGCCGTTCAGGGCTTCGCGCAGTTCGTTGCGCTCTTCGCCTTCGATGCGGCGGGAGATGCCACCAGCGCGTGGGTTGTTGGGCATCAGCACCAGGTAGCGACCGGCCAGGCTGATGAAGGTGGTGAGGGCGGCGCCTTTGTTGCCGCGCTCTTCCTTCTCGACCTGGACGATGACTTCCTGGCCTTCGCTGAGGACGTCTTTGATGTTGACGCGGCCTTCGGGGGACTTCTTGAAGTACTCGCGGGAGATTTCTTTCAGCGGCAGGAAGCCGTGACGTTCGGAACCGAAGTCGACGAAGGCGGCTTCGAGGCTAGGTTCGATGCGGGTGATCTTGCCTTTGTAGATGTTGGCCTTTTTCTGCTCACGCGCGCCGGACTCGATGTCCAGGTCGTAGAGGCGTTGGCCGTCCACCAGGGCTACACGCAACTCTTCGGGTTGAGTTGCGTTAATCAGCATTCTTTTCATGTTGTACCGTCGGTTTCCGGGCTGCCGGAAACGGCGTTCGGCACACACGACGTCTCATGGTCGGTGCCAAGGTGCGCAAAGGGTGGCGGGCCACCCCCGTGTCGAGCGACGTTCGGCACCAGCCGGTTGCCCAGCCTGCCGTTGTCACGACGACGCGTCCTGTTTGCTGCGGTGCCTACCAGGCCCTTGTGGCTTTCGAATAGGTATCCGAATCAACCCAGCGGGCCAAGTGCACTCAGTCAGGAGGAGGAATCAACCTTCAGCCGTGGACGCCCGGAGGCATCTGTTTCAGGACCTTATCCGCTCGCCGGCCATTTCAGTGGGCCGGTGGCCGGACGCGGTGCTACACGGTCCGAGGGCTGTGCATCTCCACCCTGCACGTATCCCTGATAATTCGGGTGCTGCCGCGCGCTGAATCCGCAACGGGTTGCATTTTTCGCCAGCGCAGGTTGAGCGCTGGCGCCATTCATGTCCAAGGCAGGTATTTCCGAAGCATTCGCCGTGCGTTGCGTGCAAACGTCGGGGCGGGCAGAGGTGCAGCGAAAAGAAGCGGGTAAGCAGGTGAAACACCGCACTTGTCGTTTTTTTTCAGTCTTCTCTACACAGCGCTGGTGGCGATTCCAGGCAATTCGGTAAACTGGCGAAAACCCCGTAGGACGGCCTCGCGTCCTGGAGAATTGCGAAGGTCAGGGACCGGCGAAGAGCCTGGTGCCGCTGGCCTGCCGCTTTTGGCGGCGTTCGCGACTATAGCAGCAATGATTAAGTGCTTCAATTCCATAAAAAATTGTTATGATCCCTTGATGACGACCAATACCCCTCCGACTTCCGGCGTTCAGCTGATCGAAGTCGCGCCGGAGCTTGCCGGCCAACGCATCGACAATTTCCTCATCACGGCGCTCAAGGGCGTGCCCAAGACCTTGGTTTACCGCATCCTGCGCAAGGGTGAGGTGCGGGTCAACAAAGGGCGCGTCAAGCCTGAATACAAAATTCAGGCTGGCGATATCGTACGGGTACCGCCCGTCCGCTTGCCTGAGCGTGATGCACCTGCGCCCGTAGCCCAGGGGCTGCTGCAGCGCCTTGAAGCGGCGATTGTCTACGAAGACAAGGCGCTCATCGTGATGAACAAGCCGGCGGGTATCGCCGTGCATGGCGGCAGTGGCCTGAGTTTCGGGGTGATCGAGGCGTTGCGTCAGCTGCGTCCGGATGCCAAGGAGCTTGAGCTGGTGCATCGCCTGGACCGCGACACGTCCGGCCTGCTGATGATCGCCAAGAAGCGCAGCATGCTGCGCCACCTGCATGCCGCCCTGCGCGGCGACGGTGTCGACAAGCGCTACATGGCGTTGGTGCGTGGCCACTGGCCGACCGCGAAGAAGCAGGTCAATGCGCCGTTGCTCAAAAGCAACCTGCGCTCTGGCGAGCGCATGGTCGAGGTCAACGAGGAGGGCAAGGAGGCGCTGACCCTGTTCCGCGTGCTGCGCCGTTTCGGTGAGTTCGCCACCATTGTCGAAGCGCGTCCGATCACCGGCCGTACCCACCAGATCCGCGTGCACACCTTGCATGCCGGGCACATGATCGCCGGCGACAGCAAGTACGGCGACGAAGACTTCAGTCGCGAGATTCGCGAGCTGGGTGGCAAGCGCCTGTTCCTGCATGCCTATGCCTTGACCGTGCCACTGCCTGACGGTGGCGAGCTCAAGCTGGAGGCGCCGGTGGATGAAGTGTGGGCCAAGACTGTAGAGCGTTTGAGTGCGTCCTGAGCGATGAAAAAGTCTTATGAGCTGCTGATCTTCGACTGGGACGGCACCTTGGCTGACTCCATCGGGCGCATCGTCGAGGCCATGAACGCTGCCGCCGAGCGCGCCGGTGAGGCGCCGAGTCACGATGATGCGGTCAAGGGCATCATCGGCCTGGCCCTGGGCGAGGCGATCCATACGCTGTATCCGCACCTGACGCCCGTGCAGCTCGAGCGTTTTCGGCAGCACTATGCCGACATCTACACGGCGCTTGATCAAAAGCCGTCGCCGTTGTTTGAGGGTGTGGTCGAGTCGCTGGATGCCTTCCGTGCCGAGGGTTACCGCTTGGCGGTAGCAACTGGCAAGGCCCGTCGAGGCCTGGATCGGGTGCTCAAGGCCAATGGCTGGGAGCAGTTCTTCGATATCACCCGCGCCGCCGACGAGACCCGTGGCAAGCCACACCCGCTGATGCTCGAGGAGATTCTCAGCCATTGCGGTGTCGAGCCTGGGCGCGCGTTGATGGTCGGTGATTCGGCGTTTGATCTGCAGATGGCCAGCAATGCGGGCATGCACTCGGTGGCTGTCGGCTATGGCGCGATGTCGCTGCAGGCACTGGCCGAGTTCGGCCCGCAGGTGTGCATCGATCATTTCTCCCAGTTGCGTGAGTGGCTGGTCGGTTCCGCGTAATTTCACTTCCAAGGCAGGTGAGCATGGCAGACGAATGGAAAGCCCCAGAGTCCGAACCCGAGGAGCGCGAAGAGCGCAAGAGCTGGAAGCTGTTGGAAAAAACCCTGCTGGCGAGTGTCCAGGAGCAGCGCCGCGCACGGCGCTGGGGGATTTTCTTCAAGCTGCTGACCTTTGTTTACCTGTTCGGCATGCTGGTCTTGTTCACGCCGTTGATGGACATGGACAAGGCCGCCTCGCGCAGCGCCAGCCATACGGCATTGATCGAGGTGCGCGGCGTGATTGCCGATCAGGAGGCGGCCAGTGCCGACAACCTCGTCAAGAGCCTGCGTGAGGCGTTCAAGGACGCCAAAACCAAAGCCGTGGTGTTGCGGATCAACAGCCCGGGTGGCAGCCCGGTGCAGGCGGGCTATGTCTATGACGAGATTCGCCGGCTGCGTGCCGAGTACCCGGCGATCAAGCTGTATGCAGTGATCACCGACCTGGGGGCTTCCGGTGCCTATTACATCGCCAGTGCGGCGGATGAGATCTATGCCGACAAGGCCAGCCTGGTTGGCTCCATTGGGGTGACGGCGGCGGGTTACGGGTTTGTCGGTTCGATGGAGAAGCTGGGGGTCGAGCGGCGCACCTATACCGCAGGTGAGCACAAGGCCTTCCTTGATCCGTTCTCGCCAGAGAAGCCTGATGAGCGGGCGTTCTGGCAGGGCGTGCTGAATACCACGCACCAGCAGTTCATCGCCATGGTCAAGCAGGGGCGGGGTGATCGGCTGAAGGACAAGGAGCACCCGGAGCTGTTCAGTGGGCTGATCTGGTCGGGCGAGCAGGCCAAGGCGCTTGGCTTGGTGGATGGCTTGGGCAGTGCCAGCTATGTGGCGCGGGAGATTGTCGGCGAGAAGGAACTGGTGGATTTCACGGTTCAGGAATCGCCGTTTGACCGGTTCTCCAAGCGGATCGGCGCCAGTGTGGCTGAACATCTGGCGATGTACATGGGGTTCCAGGGGCCGTCTTTGCGCTGAGGGTTGGCCGTTGGTTGTGTGGCACCCCTTTGCAGTACCCATGAGGTCGAGCACCGCTCGATCTCATGGGTACTAAAATGCTGGATCGAACTACGGAACCACCACCCCTTCCTTGGTCAGCATGTCCACCAGCCGAATCAGCGGCAGCCCGACCAGGCTGGTCGCATCGCACCCATGCGTGCTTTGAAACAAACTCACCCCCAGCCCTTCGGCCTTGAAGCTCCCTGCGCAATCCAGCGGCTGTTCCGCAGCCACGTAGCGCTCCACGCGCTCCCGGCTCAGTTCCCGCATCGTCACCGTAAACGGCACGCAATCGACCTGGCATTGCCCTGTAGCGCTATTGAGTAGCGCCAGCCCGGTCAGGAAGGTGACCTGCTGCCCGCTGGCCTCCAGCAGCTGCTCGCAGGCCCGCTCGAAGCTCAAGGGCTTGCCAAGGATCTGTTCGCCCAGCACGGCGACCTGGTCCGAGCCGATGATCAGGTGCCCGGGGTGGCTGCCCGCCAGTGCCTCGGCCTTTTGTTTGGCCAGGCGCCGTACCAGCTCCACGGCAGGCTCGTCACCCAGGCGCTGCTCGTCTATATCGGGGCTTTCCCAGGTGAAGGGCAGGCGCAGGCGGGCGAGCAGTTCGCGTCTGTAAGGTGAACTGGAAGCCAGTAATAAGGGCAGCATGGTAGACTCCTGATCTGTTGTACTCATCCTATCACGCGATTTGCCGCCGAATTTCCTTTGACAGGGGCGGGGGCCATCCCTAGAATGCTGCGCCTATGTTGAATGACCCGATTCCACCTCACGTTGACCCGCGCAAATTAGCCGATCGTGGCGTAACCCTTAACGGTTCGCTGCAACTCGCTGATTTGGAAAGACTCTGCGACCCGCTTTCCGACAATGTCGGTACGGTGCAGGCGAAGTTAAATTTTGAACGAGATGAACAGCACGTGGTGGTTATCCACAGCGAGCTTGACGTCGAGGTCAAGATGGTTTGCCAGCGTTGTCTTGAGCTGGTCACCCTGCCGATCCACAGCGAATGTACTTACGCCGTGGTAAAGGAGGGTGCGAATACCCAGTCGTTGCCGAAAGGCTATGACGTGCTGGAACTGGGCGAAGATCCATTGGATCTGCAGGCGTTTATCGAGGAGGAGCTTCTGCTCGCCTTGCCAATCGTGCCTGCTCATCATCCGGAAGAATGCCAGCAGCCGGCGGGCGCAGACGAGCCCGATTCGAGCAAGGACGAGGTATCGCGGTCCAACCCGTTCAGTGTTTTGGCGCAGTTAAAGCGTGACCCAAACGTTTAGGAGTTAATCAATTATGGCTGTTCAGCAGAACAAAAAATCCCGCTCTGCCCGTGACATGCGCCGTTCGCACGACGCCCTGTCGGAAAACGCGCTGTCGGTAGAGAAGACCACCGGTGAAATTCACCTGCGCCACCACGTATCGCCAGAAGGCGTATACCGTGGTCGCAAAGTGATCGACAAGGGCGCTGACGAGTAATCCTTGTCCGCTCAGATCATCGCGATCGACGCAATGGGCGGGGACTTCGGTCCCCGCAGCATTGTCCAGGCTAGCATTGCCTGCCTTTCGGCTACCCCCTCGCTGCACCTGACCCTCGTCGGTCAACCCTCCCTCCTTGAAGATCTTGTCAGTGGCCTTGCAGCTGCGGATCGCGCGCGCCTGCAGATTGTCGCGGCCAGCGAGGTGATCGGTATGGACGAGCGGCCTTCCCAGGCGTTGCGCGGCAAGCCGGACTCGTCGATGCGCATTGCGCTCGAACTGGTGCGTGACGGCAAGGCCCAGGCCTGCGTGAGTGCCGGCAATACCGGGGCGCTGATGGCGTTGTCGCGCTTCGTGCTCAAGACCCTGCCGGGTATCGATCGGCCCGCCATGGTGGCGGCGATCCCGACCCAGGCGGGGTATTGCCAGTTGCTCGACCTGGGCGCCAATGTCGATTGCAGTGCCGAGAACCTTTATCAGTTCGCCGTGATGGGCTCGGTGGCTGCCCAGGCCCTGGGTGTTCATCGCCCGCGCGTGGCGCTGCTGAACATCGGCACCGAGGACATCAAGGGCAACCAGCAGGTCAAGCTGGCGGCCACGTTGCTGCAGAACGCCCGCGGCCTCAACTATGTAGGTTTCGTCGAAGGTGATGGCCTGTACCGTGGCGAGGCGGATGTGGTGGTGTGCGACGGCTTTGTCGGCAACATCCTGCTCAAGTCCAGCGAAGGCCTGGCGACGATGATCGGTGCGCGCATCGAGGCGTTGTTCAAGGGCGGAGTGCTGGCCCGTGCTGCCGGCGCCTTGGCCATGCCATTGCTCAAGCGCCTGCAGGCCGACCTGGCGCCGGCGCGGCACAATGGTGCAAGCTTTCTGGGGTTGCAGGGTATCGTCATCAAAAGCCATGGCTCGGCGGGTGTGCAGGGGTTTCAGAGCGCCATTCAGCGCGCGTTGATCGAGATCCAGGAGAACCTGCCGCAGCGGCTGCATGGTCGCCTTGAAGACCTGTTGCCTTAGGCATTTCGCCGATGAAGTGCTTAAATGTGACCGCTTGGTCCGCGTATCCATCCAAGTTTTCAGATTCCGCGCCAGGCTAACGCCCGGCGTACCCTATCCGACGACAAGATCATAAGGGCTTGTTCAATGTCTGCATCCCTCGCATTCGTCTTTCCTGGTCAGGGTTCCCAGTCGCTGGGCATGCTCGCCGAACTCGGCGCCCAGAAGCCGGTGATCGTCGAAACCTTCAAGGAAGCTTCCGAAGCTTTGGGCTACGACCTGTGGAAGCTGGTCCAGGAAGGTCCGGAAGAGCAACTCAACCAAACCGACAAGACCCAGCCGGCCATCCTTACCGCCTCTATCGCCTTGTGGCGCCTGTGGCTGGAAGAGGGCGGCGCAAAGCCTGCGTTCGTTGCGGGCCATAGCTTGGGTGAATACAGCGCGCTGGTCGCCGCTGGCAGCCTGTCGCTGAAAGACGCGGTCAAGCTGGTCAAGCGCCGTGGTGAGCTGATGCAGGAGGCTGTGCCGGCCGGTCACGGCGCCATGGCCGCAATTCTTGGCCTGGGCGACGATGAAGTGAAGGCCATTTGCGTCGAGGCGGCCGAAGATGAAGTGGTCAGTGCAGTGAACTTCAACTCTCCGGGCCAGGTAGTCATTGCCGGTAACGTTGCGGCGGTGAACCGTGCCATCGAGTTGTGCAAGGCCAAAGGCGCCAAGCGTGCCTTGCCGCTGCCGGTCAGCGTGCCATCGCACTGCGCCTTGATGAAGCCTGCCGCCGAGCGTTTTGCCGAGTCGGTCAACGCCATCGAGTGGAAGGCCCCGCAGATCCCGGTGGTGCAGAACGTCACCGCCGCCATCGCCGCCGACCTCGATGCGCTCAAGCACGACCTGCTGGCGCAGCTGTACCAGCCCGTGCGCTGGGTCGAATGCGTACAGACCCTGGCCGCCAATGGCGCTGTCAATCTTGTTGAATGCGGCCCAGGCAAAGTCCTTGCCGGCCTCAACAAGCGTTGCGCCGACGGCGTGACCACCTACAACCTCAATACCCCTGATGCCGTCGCCGCCACCCGCGCGGCGCTGGCCTGAATTGGAGAAGCTTGCATGAGCCTGCAAGGTAAAGTTGCACTGGTCACCGGCGCCAGCCGTGGCATTGGCCAGGCCATCGCCCTCGAACTGGGCCGCCAGGGCGCGACCGTGATCGGCACCGCCACATCGGCCTCCGGTGCCGAGCGCATCGGCGCTACCCTGAAAGAGCACGGCATCACCGGTACCGGCATGGAGCTGAACGTGACCAGCGCCGAGTCCGTCGAAGCGGTGCTGGGCGCCATCACCGCGCAGTTCGGTGCACCGGCCATCCTGGTCAACAACGCAGGTATCACGCGCGACAACCTCATGCTGCGCATGAAGGACGACGAGTGGTTCGACGTGATCGACACCAACCTGAACAGCCTCTACCGTCTGTCCAAGGGCGTGCTGCGCGGCATGACCAAGGCGCGTTGGGGTCGTATCATCAGCATCGGCTCGGTCGTCGGTGCCATGGGTAACGCTGGTCAGGCCAACTATGCCGCCGCCAAGGCTGGCCTGGAAGGCTTCAGCCGCGCCCTGGCGCGTGAAGTGGGCTCGCGAGGCATCACCGTCAACTCGGTGACCCCAGGCTTCATCGACACCGACATGACCCGTGAGCTGCCAGAAGCGCAGCGCGAAGCCCTGCAGACCCAGATTCCGCTGGGCCGCCTGGGCCAGGCCGAGGAAATCGCCAAGGTGGTTTCCTTCCTGGCGTCCGACGGCGCAGCCTATGTGACCGGTGCTACCGTGCCGGTCAACGGCGGGATGTACATGTAAAACTGCAACTCAATGTGACGGATTTCGTAAAAAAAGAGTCATACTGCGAGCCTAAAATCCGTTATAAAGCTGCAACCAGATTCCAGGCAGAGGGTCGGGTGACTAATTCGAAGGTGCGTTTAGCTTGAAAAGCGAACGTCTTTCTATAAAATTGGTCACCGGCCAGCTGCCTGACATATGTCCATTAGGAGTGAAAACTAGGTATGAGCACCATCGAAGAACGCGTCAAGAAAATCGTCGCCGAGCAACTGGGCGTCAAGGAAGAGGAAGTGACCAACGAGAAGTCCTTCGTCGATGACCTGGGTGCCGATTCGCTTGACACCGTTGAGCTGGTGATGGCTCTGGAAGAGGAATTCGAGACCGAAATCCCAGACGAAGAAGCCGAGAAGATCACTACCGTTCAAGCCGCTATCGACTACGTCAACAGCCACAAGGCCTAAGACGTTTTAGTCGACGCTACTTGTCGGGAAAAACCGCACTGCCTTTGCTGGCGTGCGGTTTTTTCTTTGCGAGCCCCCCTTGGCTCAAGGGTATCGTTCACCGCGCACCGAGAGCCTGTTGTCATTTCATTCCATCGCATGAATGCAATGCCAAGAGACTCTGTTATTAGAAAAGGAGAGTACTGTGTCGCGTAGACGCGTCGTGGTCACCGGTATGGGTATGCTGTCACCACTGGGTACCGATGTACCGAGTACCTGGCAGGGCATTCTGGCTGGCCGCAGTGGCATCGGTCCGATCGAACATACGGATCTAGCTGCCTACTCCACCCGTTTCGGCGGCTCGGTGAAAGGCTTCGAGGTCGAGCAGTACCTGTCGGCCAAAGAGGCCCGCAAGCTTGACCTGTTCATCCAGTACGGCCTGGCGGCCGGTTTCCAGGCGGTGCGTAATGCCGGCCTGGAAGTGACCGACGCCAACCGCGAGCGTATTGGCGTGGCCATGGGCTCGGGCATCGGCGGCTTGACCAACATCGAAGAAACCAGCCGGACCTTGCATGAGCAAGGCCCGCGGCGCATTTCGCCGTTCTTCGTGCCGGGTTCGATCATCAACATGATCTCCGGCTTCCTGTCGATCCACCTGGGGCTGCAGGGGCCGAACTACGCCATTGCCACCGCCTGCACCACGGGCACCCACTGCATCGGCATGGCCGCGCGCAACATCGCCTACGGTGAAGCCGACGTGATGATCGCCGGTGGCGCCGAGATGGCCGCTTGCGGCCTGGGCATGGGCGGCTTCGGTGCCTCGCGCGCGCTGTCGACCCGTAACGATGAGCCAAGCCGTGCCAGCCGTCCATGGGACAAAGGCCGTGACGGCTTTGTGCTGTCCGACGGTGCTGGTGCCTTGGTGCTCGAAGAGCTTGAACATGCCAAGGCCCGTGGCGCGACCATCTATGCCGAACTGGTTGGTTTCGGCATGAGCGGCGACGCCTACCACATGACCTCGCCACCCGATTCCGGTGAAGGTGCTGCCCGTTGCATGGCCAATGCCCTGCGCGACGCTGGCATCCAGCCTGAAGAGGTCAGCTACATCAACGCCCATGGCACCTCGACCCCGGCGGGCGATGTGGCCGAAGTGGCTGCGATCAAGCGTGTGTTCGGCGAGCATGCCTACAAGCTCGCGGTCAGTTCGACCAAGTCGATGACTGGCCATTTGCTGGGGGCTGCGGGCGCGGTGGAAGCGATCTTCAGCGTACTGGCAATCAACAGCCAGATGGCGCCGCCGACCATCAACCTGGATGAGCCGGACGAGGGCTGTGACCTCGACTTCGTGCCGCACCAGGCGCGCAGCATGCCGATCGACGTGGTGCTGTCCAACTCGTTTGGCTTTGGTGGCACCAACGGCTCGCTGGTGTTCCGCCGGTTCGCTGGTTGATGCACAGCTGGCTCGACGGCCAGCCGGCGGATGCAGTCAATCTGCAGAACCGCGGCCTGGCCTACGGCGATGGTCTGTTCGAGACCATCGCCGTGCGAGGCGGCCGGCCGAGCTTGCTGGCCGGCCACCTTGCACGCCTGGCGCTGGGTTGCCGGCGCCTGGCCATCGACGTCGACCTGGCGTTGGTCGAAGACGAAATCCGGCGTTACGCCAGCCAGCTAGGTGATGGCGTTGCCAAGCTCATCCTCACCCGTGGCGACAGCCAGCGAGGCTATGCCCCGGTTGCCGGTGCGGCGCCGCGGCGCATCCTTCAGGGTGGCCCGCTGCCCAGCTATCCTGTCGAACATGCCGAACTCGGTGTGCAATTGTTCCCTTGCCAGACCCGGCTTGGGGAGCAACCGCTGCTGGCCGGCCTCAAACACCTCAATCGCCTGGAGCAGGTGCTGGCCCGTGCCGAATGGCAGGGCGGCGAGCATGCCGAAGGCCTGATGCGTGATGGGCAGGGCAGGGTAGTCGAAGGGGTGTATAGCAATTTGTTTCTGGTGCGTGACGGTGTGCTGCTGACCGCAGACCTCAGCCGCTGCGGCGTCGCCGGCGTGATGCGTGCCGCGTTGCTGCAGCAGGCCCAGGCATTGGCCATCCCCGTACAGGTCCGCGACCTGGCATTCGATGAACTGGAGCAGGCGGATGAGGTATTCGTGTGCAACAGTGTCTATGGTGTCTGGCCTGTGCGGGGTTTTGCCGCGTTGAACTGGTCGCCGGGCCCACTCACCCGTAAACTGCAGGCCGTTGCCCGTACGTTACTGGATACCTGAATTCGTGAGACGCAAATTCCTGCTGCTGCTGGAAATGGGGTTGATCCTGGCCGGCCTGGCTTTGGGCTGGTCGGCCTGGAAGGTCAACTCGGTCCTGGAGCAGCCCTTGCACGTGACGCAGGAGCGCCTGCTCGACGTGCCCAATGGCACCAACCCCAACCGCATGTTTTACCGCATGCAGAACGATGGGCTGCTCGATGACGCCTTCTGGTTGCGGCTTTACTGGCGCTTCAATATGGCTGGCACGCCCTTGCATACTGGGGAGTACCGCCTGACCCCGGGGATGACGGTCGAGCAGCTGTTCGACGCGTGGCGCCGTGGCGATGTGGTGCAGTACAACCTCACCCTGGTCGAAGGCTGGACCTTCCGCCAAGTGCGCTCGGCCGTTGCCAAGCACGAAAAGATCAAGCACACGCTGGACGGCCTGACGGACGCCGAGGTGATGGACAAGCTTGGCCACACCGGCGTGTTCCCCGAGGGCCGCTTCTTCCCGGATACCTATCGCTTCGTGCGTGGCATGAGCGACATCGAGTTGTTGCAACAGGCCTACATGCGCCTGGACGAAGTGCTGGCCAAAGAATGGTCGGAGCGCACCACCGACCTGCCGTATCGCGACCCTTACCAGGCGCTGATCATGGCCTCGCTGGTGGAGAAGGAAACCGGCATCCCACAAGAGCGTGGGCAGATTGCTGGCGTGTTCGTGCGGCGCCTGCGTCTGGGCATGATGCTGCAGACCGACCCGACCGTGATCTATGGGATGGGCGAGCGCTACAACGGCAGAATTACCCGTGCCGACCTGCGCGAGCCGACGCCCTATAACACCTATACCATGACCGGCTTGCCGCCGACGCCGATCGCCATGGTCGGGCGCGAGGCTATTCACGCTGCGCTCAATCCGGCCACTGGCACCAGCCTGTACTTCGTTGCCCGCGGCGATGGCAGCCATGTGTTCTCCGACGACCTGGACGACCACAATTCGGCGGTGCGCGAGTTCCAGCTCAAGCGGCGTGCGGATTACCGCTCGAGCCCGGCGCCGCAGGCCCAGCCGGGTGCCAGCGAGGCCACCGAGCCCGATGCGCCCGCAGCGGACCAGCCGTCTGCGCAGCCTGAGCCCGACGCGGCCCCCGTTCAGCAATCGGCCCCGGCCGGCGACCCCGCAGCGGCCGATGCACCGACGCCCGAAGAACAACCTTAAGGACTGCCTGTGAGCGGCTTGTTTATTACCCTGGAAGGCCCCGAAGGCGCGGGCAAGAGCACCAACCGCGAATACCTGGCGGCGCGCCTGCGCGAACATGGCCTGGATGTGCTGCTGACCCGCGAGCCGGGCGGTACACCGCTGGCCGAAAAGGTGCGCGAGTTGCTGCTGGCGCCAAGCGATGAAAGCATGGCGGCGGATACCGAGCTGCTGCTGGTATTCGCTGCGCGCGCCCAGCACCTGGCGCAGGTGATCCGGCCTGCCCTGGCCCGGGGGGCGGTGGTGCTGTGTGACCGGTTTACCGATGCTACCTACGCTTATCAGGGCGGTGGGCGGGGATTGTCCGTCGAGCGCATCGCCACACTGGAGCAGTTCGTCCAAGGCGACCTGCGCCCAGACCTGACCCTGGTCTTCGACCTGCCGGTCGAAGTCGGCCTTGCCCGTGCTGCCGCACGTGGCCGCCTGGACCGTTTCGAGCAGGAAGGCCAGGCATTCTTCGAGGCGGTGCGCCAAGCCTACCTGCAGCGTGCCCATCGCGCGCCGCAGCGCTACAGCCTGCTGGATGCCGCGCAGCCCCTGGAGGCCGTGCAGCGCGCCATCGACGCACTGCTGCCGGGTATCCTGGAGCGTTGCCGTGGCTGAGGCCTACCCCTGGCAGCAAGCCATCTGGCAGCAGTTGGCCGGTCGCAGCCAGCACGCACACGCCTACTTGCTGCATGGGCCGCAGGGTATCGGCAAGCGAGCCCTGGCCGAGCGCCTGATGGCGCGTTTGTTGTGTCAGCACCCTCAGGGGCTGGATGCCTGCGGCACCTGCAAGTCCTGCCTGTTGCTCAAGGCCGGTAGCCACCCGGACAACTACGTACTGGAGCCGGAGGAGGCCGACAAGCCGATCAAGGTCGATCAGGTGCGCGAGTTAGTGGCCTTCGTGGTGCAGACTGCGCAGTTGGGCGGGCGCAAGGTCGTGTTGATCGAGCCGGTCGAGGCGATGAACGTCAATGCGTCCAATGCGTTGCTCAAAAGCCTTGAAGAACCTTCGGGCGATACCGTCCTGCTGTTGGTTACCCATCAGCCCAGCCGCCTGCTGCCGACCATCAAGAGCCGCTGCCAGCAGGTCGTCTGCCCGCAGCCCAGCCTGGCCCAGAGCCAAGCCTGGCTTGCCAATGCGCTGGCCGACAGCGATGAAGCCGAGCGCGAAGAGCTGCTGACCCTGGCCGCAGGTTCGCCGTTGAGGGCGGTCAGCTTGCAGGCACAGGGCATACGTGAACAGCGCGCGCTGGTCACCGATGGGGTGAAGAAACTGCTCAAGCAGCAACAGTCCCCTAGCCAGCTGGCCGATGCCTGGAGTGGTGTGCCGCTGCTGCTGCTGTTCGACTGGTTCTGCGACTGGTCGCACCTGATCCTGCGCTATCAGTTGACCCAGGACGAAGAAGGGTTAGGCTTGGCCGATATGCGCAAGGTCGTGCAGTACTTGGCGCAAAAGAGCCGCCAGGCGAAGGTGCTGCAGGTTCAGGCGTGGGTCCTGGAGCAGCGCCAGAAGGTGCTGGGCAAAGCCAACCTCAATCGCGCCCTGCTGCTCGAAGCGCTGCTGGCTCACTGGCAGCAGTTGCCGGGCGCCCGCTGACTTTCCCTTTTATTCATGTGTGCCGTTATCCCATGCTCGTAGATTCCCATTGCCACCTTGACCGTCTTGACCTGAGTGCCCACCAGGGCTCGCTCGATGCTGCCCTGCAGGCTGCGCGCGAACGCGGGGTCGGGCATTTTCTGTGCATTGGCGTCAGTGCCGATAACGCCGGGGCGGTCAAGGCCCTGAGTGAGCAGTACGCCGATGTCGACTGCTCGGTGGGGGTGCATCCACTGGACCTGGCGCCGGGCGAGACCCCAGCGCTGGAGTGGCTGTTGCGTGAGTTGGCACACCCGCATGTTGTGGCGATCGGCGAAACCGGCCTGGACTACCACTACGAGCCGGAAGCGGCCGAGTTGCAGCAGGCATCGTTTCGCCTGCACCTGGAGGCATCGCGCCAGACCGGCAAACCGGTGATCGTGCATACCCGTGCAGCGCGGGCCGATACCCTCGCGCTGCTGCGCGAGGCGAACCTGCCTCAGGCCGGTGTGCTGCACTGCTTCACCGAAGACTGGGACATGGCCAAGGCGGCGCTGGACCTGGGCTATTACATTTCGTTGTCGGGCATCGTCACCTTCCGCAATGCTGACGCCTTGCGTGAGGTGGCACGCCAAGTGCCGGTCGACCGCCTGCTGGTGGAAACGGATTCGCCTTACCTGGCGCCGATTCCGTATCGGGGCAAGCCGAACCTGCCGCAGTATGTGCGCGAAGTGGCCGAGTATGTCGCCTCGTTGCGTGGGGCCAGTTATGAGCAGTTGGCGGAGCAGACCACGGCGAACTTCAAGCGCTTGTTCCCCTTGGCACGTGTGGTCTGAGGGCACCCCTTCAAACAGGCAAAAAAAACCCGGGTTCTGGGGGAGGGAATCCGGGTTAAGACCATTAGGAGTAAAACAAAGGTACGCGGTCCCTGAGCACCTTTATCGGCGCGCCACTTGGGGGGGATGCGCCGCGCCAACAGTTCAAGTATTGGTCAGGTTTGGCACAGTGCCAGTCCCTATTGGTCGTTTTTTAAACAGATTTGGAATACGTCCGGTATCCATCCCCGCTCTCAATGCATGGCCAGCCGGCGAACCTGCTGCACAGCTTCGTCAATTAGCTGCTCGCTGGTATAGAAATGCGGTGAAAATCGCACGCCACCGCCCCGTAGGGCACAAATTGTGCGCTCAGCCATCAATGCCTTTTGAGTCTGCACGCTATCCTGGCCTTTGATACTGAATGTGACGATGCCCGCCCGCCTGTCGGGATCAGCGGGTGTCTGCAGCAAAACGCCAGGCACCGCAGCCAAGCCTTGATATAACTGCGCCACGCGCTGCTGCAAGCGCTGCGCTACCGTGCTGATCCCGACCTCCTCCAGCAACGAAAGGCTCGCCTCCAGGGCGCAGGCACCGAGCATGTTCGGGCTACCACATTCAAAACGCCGCGCGCTACGCGCCGGCTGCCATTGGCGCCGCTCGAAATCGCCCAGGTGCTCCAGCATGTGCCAGCCATACGCATTGAGCTCAAGCTGCGGGCGTATTTCGGCGCGGCAATAGAACAGCCCCAACCCCTCGGGGCCGAGCATCCACTTGTGGCCATCGGCCATGGCGAAATCGCATTGAAAGCGCTGCACGTCGAAGGGCAGGGCGCCGACCTGCTGGATGGCGTCGACGCAAAACAGCACATTGCGTACCCGGCAACCTTCACCAAGGCGGGCCAGGTCAAGGCGCAGGCCGCTGCCGAATTGCACGGCGCTGATCGCCAGCAAGCGGGTGCATGGCCCGCAGGCCGCCAGCAACGTGGCCTCGGGGTCGGGCCCCGCCAGGCTGGCCTGGATCACCTGCACGCCACGGTCGGCCAAGGCTTCCCATACGACGCGGTTGGAGGGGAATTCCTCGTCGCTGATCACCACTTGGTCGCCGTGCGCCCAGTCCAGGCCAAAAGCGACCAGCGACAGCCCCTCGGAAGTGTTCTTCACCAGGGCGATGTCGCCGGGCGAGGGGGCGTGGATCAGCCGCGCCAGCCGCTCGCGCAGGCGCCGCTCGGTCGCCAGCCAGGTCGGGTACTCGCTGGCACCCAGGCAAACGTTGTCGCGGGCAAAGCGTGCCACCGCCTCGGCAGCCCGGCGTGGCCAGGGGGCGATGGCCGCGTGGTTCAGGTAGCGCAGCCCCGGGGTTTGATCGAACTCATCGTGAAACATAGACATGGTTGGATGATCCGTGCAATTTCCCGCAAGTTAGGCATAATAAACCGCTTCGATCGTCAACCAGTCCTTCCTATGCAGAAAGAACCTCGTAAGGTCCGTGAGTTTCGCCGTCGCGAACAGGAAATCCTCGATACGGCGCTCAAGCTGTTTCTCGAACAGGGTGAAGACAGCGTCACCGTCGAGATGATCGCCGACGCCGTGGGTATCGGCAAAGGCACGATCTACAAGCACTTCAAGTCCAAGGCGGAGATCTACCTGCGCCTGATGCTCGACTACGAGCGCGATTTGAACGAGCTGTTGCATTCGGCCGACGTCGACCGTGACAAGGAAGCCCTGTCGCGCGCCTACTTTGAGTTCCGCATGCGCGATCCGCAGCGCTACCGGCTGTTCGACCGCCTGGAAGAAAAGGTGGTCAAGGGCAATCAAGTGCCGGAGATGGTCGAGCAGCTGCACAGCATCCGCGCCTCCAACTTCGATCGCCTGACCCAGCTGATCAAGGGCCGTATCAGCGAAGGCAAGCTCGAAGACGTACCGCCGTACTTCCACTACTGCGCGGCCTGGGCCTTGGTACATGGCGCCGTGGCGCTGTACCACTCGCCGTTCTGGAGCAACGTGCTCGAAGATCAGGAAGGTTTCTTCCAGTTCCTCATGGACATCGGCGTGCGCATGGGCAACAAGCGCAAACGCGACCCAGAACCCGCCAACTGACAGAGCAGGGCCGCTGCGGGGCCCTTGCAGTTGACCCGGCATGAACAAGGGGCTTGCAAAAACCTGATTTATGAGTCAGGTTTTGCCAGCCCCGCTTCATCCATGCCGGAGTCATCCATGATTGTCGATCGTCAAGGCAGGCGCTTTCGTAACCTGCGTGTCAGCCTGACGGCTGCCTGTAACTATGCCTGTACCTACTGCGTGCCCGATGGCAAGCGCCTGGTGGCGGCGCAGCACGAGTTGCCTGCCGAGGCGTTGGCGCGGGGCGTTGCCTACCTGATTGAAGCCGCTGGCATCGAGCGTTTGCGCATTACCGGTGGTGAGCCGTTGGTCAGCCCTAGGCTGGACGATTTTCTGGCTGCCGTGGCCAAGCTCCCCCTCGGCGATATCTCGCTGACCACCAACGGCCAGTTGCTTGCGCGCAAGTTGCCACAGCTACGCGCAGCAGGCATCCGCCGTCTGAATGTATCCCTCGATACCCTGGACCCACTGGCTTTTCGCCGCATCGCCCGCGGTGGCGACCTTGCCAGCGTGCTGGCGGGCATGCAGCAAGCCAGCGCGCAGGGTATGCAGATCAAGGTGAACATGGTGCCGATGCGCGGCCAGAACCTCGACCAGGTTCTGCCGATGCTCGATTACTGCCTGGCGCGGGGTTTTGAGCTGCGTTTCATCGAGCTCATGCGCATGGGCCATCTGGCCAATGACCGCAATGCTTTCCTGCAGCAGTTCGTTGGCCTTGACCACTTGCTCGGGCTGATCGGGGCCGAGCATGCCTACGAGCAGGTGGACGCGGCGGTGGATGCCACTGCCCTGCGCTACCAGGTCCCCGGTAAAGGCCATTTCGGTGTGATCGCCAACGAGAGCGTGCCGTTCTGCCGGAGTTGTTCGCGGCTGCGTTTGTCATCCACCGGTTGGCTGCATGGCTGCTTGTCGTCGAGCAATCGCCACTTTGTCGGCGACCTGTTGGAAAAGCCGCGTCATCAAGCGCTTCCCGCCTTGCAGCGGCTGCTGGTCAAGGCCCTGGCAGACAAACAGGATGTGGCGTTTTCCGGGGGGGTGACAGTGATGAAGGTGATCGGCGGCTGAGTCTGGCGCAAAAGCTGCATCCGCCGGCTATTCGCCGGTTTTTCGTCGCCGGCCACTGGAGGAAAGATGCGTAGCTTGGTCTTGCTGCTGGCGCTGATGGCGTTGGGCGGCTGCATGAATGTCAGCGATATGGGCGAGGGCGTCCGTTACCACATGAGCGATGCCGGTCTGCTCGACCACAGCGATACCCGCCGGACCCTATCAATCCGTCTGCAGCCCGACTCGTTTATCTTCATTGGCCAGGGCGCGTTCATGCCCCCCGGTAAAGGCCCGTTGCCGCGGCAAAATGTGGTGGCCGACGAGGCGTTCAAGGGTTTCGTCGAGTATTTCCCGCTGGTGCGCCGCGCCCAAGGCCCGCTTGGCCTGGAGGAAGCGATGGCCGAGGCGCGCTCGGTGGGCGCGGACTATGTGCTGTACACCCGTTTCGCGCGCACCGACGACCGTATCGGCAACGGTGACGAGTGGTATGACGAGCAGGCGGTCGACCGGCTGGGTTGGGATACCGGAGTGGTGCAGATGATGCTCATCGAAACCAATACCCGCTACCTGATCGACACGGCCCGCATCAAGAGTCGTGGCGGTTTGTTGACGTTCCACGACAACACGCCGGAAGATTTGCTTGCCGCGCCGATGCGCGAGTACGCTCGTAGCCTTCTGGGCATGAGCGAATGAGGCAAGTGTGATGAGCGATTCCGGCAAGGCCAATGATCTTCTGGCACAAATCCCCAAAGCAAAGGGGCTGCCGCCGGTGCATCTGTGGAACCCGGACTTTTGCGGCGACATCGACATGCGCATCGCCCGCGATGGCACCTGGTATTACCTGGGTACGCCAATCGGGCGCAAGCCGATGGTGCGGCTGTTTTCCACGATCATCCGCCGCGATGGTGATGACTACTTCCTGATCACACCGGTGGAGAAGGTCGGTATCCGTGTCGATGATGCGCCCTTTGTCGCGATTGCCCTGGAGGTGCTGGGCAGTGGTGAGCAACAGGTGCTGCGCTTTACCAGCAATGTCGATGACCAGGTCGAGGCGGGCCCGGCTAACCCGCTGCGGGTCGAGATCGATCCTGTTACCCAGGAGCCTTCACCTTATGTGCTGATGCGCAGCAACCTCGATGCGCTGATTCATCGCAATGTGTTCTATCAGCTGGTCGAGCTGGCGGTGCCGCGCATCATCGAGGGTGAGGAGTGGTTAGGGGTCTGGAGCCAGGGTGAGTTCTATCTGATCGGGCGTACCTGAGAGCAGGGGCCGTAATAGGCCTCCTGGTTTTTCGCCGCATTGGCCATTTTCCCCAGGCACCACCGGGCCTAACCTGCTGGCAGTCGCCCATCAGGAGTAGCCCATGAAACCCTCATCTTTTGCCATTGCCTCGCTCATCAGCATTGGCCTGCTCGCCGGCCATATCCCCGCCTGGGCGCATGGCGATGCCCCCGATCAGGTCCAGGTCCTGCAAGAAAAAATACCCAGCAACGCCACCGGTAAAAAGGCGGTGATGCTCACCGTCAGCTATGCCCCCGGCCAGGCGTCGCCCGCCCACCAACACCCTGGGGCAGTCATGGCCTACGTATTGGAAGGTGCGGTGGTTTCAAAGCTCAATGATGAGCAAGAAAAGACCTACAAGGCCGGCGAGTACTGGTACGAAGCGCCTGGGACCGTGCACAGTGTGTCGCGCAATGCCAGTAAAAGCAGGCCTGCCAAGCTGTTGGTGTGGAGCCTGGTGGATGAAGGCAAGCCTGTGACCGAGCCGCTGCAGCAGTAGCAGGGCCGGAAATGAAAAAACCTCCAGTGCTTGCGCAACTGGAGGTTTTCAGTGTTTGGCTCCGCGACCTGGACTCGAACCAGGGACCCAATGATTAACAGTCATTTGCTCTACCGACTGAGCTATCGCGGAATCTGCGTTCATCTTACTGATCACCAAGGGGAAGTCAAGCTTCCCCTCGGTAAACTAGAGCAGAATCAAACAGTTACAGGACTTCGACGATGGCCTTGGTGACCACGTGGATGTTGCTCTGGTTCAGTGCCGCTACCGCGATACGGCCAGTGTCCAGCGCGTAGATGCCGAACTCGTTCTTCAGGCGCGCGACCTGCTCTACAGTCAGGCCCGAGTACGAGAACATGCCAACCTGGCGGCCGACGAAGCTGAAGTCGCGCTTGGCACCGTAAGTCGCCAACAGCTCGACCATCTGCTTGCGCATGCCGTGGATGCGCTGGCGCATTTCACCCAGCTCGTCTTCCCACATCTGACGCAGCTCATCGTTGTTGAGCACGGTGGCGACGATGGTCGCGCCATGGGTCGGCGGGTTGGAGTAGGTGGTGCGGATCACGCGCTTGACCTGCGACAGCACGCGGGTGCTTTCGTCCTTGGAGCCGGTCACGATCGACAGTGCGCCCACGCGCTCGCCATACAGCGAGAACGATTTGGAGAACGAGCTGGAGACGAAGAAGTCCAGGCCCGACTCGGCGAACAGGCGTACGGCGAAGGCGTCTTCGGCGATGCCGTCACCGAAGCCCTGGTAGGCCATGTCGAGGAATGGCACGTGGCCTTTGGCCTTGACCACTTCCAGGACGTTTTTCCAGTCGTCCAGGGTGAGGTCGACGCCGGTCGGGTTATGGCAGCAGGCGTGCAGGACGATGATCGAGCCGGACGGCAGGCTGTTCAGATCTTCGAGCATGCCGGCGCGGTTGACGTCGTGGCTCGGAGCGTCGTAGTAGCGGTAGTTCTGTACCGGGAAACCTGCGGTCTCGAACAGCGCGCGGTGGTTTTCCCAGCTTGGGTCGCTGATGGCCACCACGGCGTTGGGCGACAGGCGCTTGAGGAAATCGGCGCCAATCTTCAGAGCACCGGTGCCGCCAACGGCTTGCACAGTGACGACACGGCCGGCGGCCAGCAGCGGCGACTCGGCGCCGAACAGCAGCTTTTGCACGGCCTGGTCATAGGTGGCGATGCCGTCGATCGGCAAGTAGCCGCGCGAGGCATGCTGGGCAGCACGCTGGGTCTCGGCTTCGATCACGGCGCGCAGCAGCGGAATGCGGCCTTCCTCATTGCAGTAGACGCCCACGCCAAGGTTGACCTTGTCGGTACGTGGATCGGCGTTGAATGCTTCGTTGAGGCCCAGAATAGGGTCGCGGGGTGCCAGCTCGACAGCGGAAAACAGGCTCATTGTTACCTTGGCTCTGAATGGAGAGTGATAGGACGTACACGCTCCAGCCCGAATGCACTGAAGCGGTGCACAAACGGGGAGTCAGTATAGTGATACCGACCGGTCACTGCGACACTCTGGCACAGCTTTTCCAGGCATTTGCGCAAATATTTTTTGACCATTGGTCTATTTGCCGTGTCCACAGCAATAAGCGTTCACACCCGGGGTTTGAAACCGGCCCCGAATGGGCGCATTTGGGTATAGACTACTGGCTAAATTTACAGTTGCTGCAGCACCGCGAGGTCCCTCATGTCCGAGTTCCAGCTCGTCACCCGTTTCCAGCCGGCCGGCGATCAGCCCGAAGCCATTCGCCAGATGGTCGAAGGCATCGAGGCCGGGCTGTCGCACCAGACGCTGCTCGGGGTGACCGGCTCGGGCAAGACCTTCAGCATCGCCAACGTCATCCAGCAGGTGCAGCGCCCGACCCTGGTGCTGGCGCCTAACAAGACCCTGGCCGCGCAGTTGTATGGCGAGTTCAAGGCGTTTTTCCCGAACAACGCGGTCGAGTACTTCGTTTCCTATTACGACTACTACCAGCCCGAAGCCTATGTGCCGTCGTCCGACACCTTCATCGAGAAGGACGCGTCGATCAACGACCACATCGAGCAGATGCGCCTGTCGGCGACCAAGGCATTGCTCGAGCGGCGTGACGCGATCATCGTCACCACCGTGTCGTGCATCTATGGCCTGGGTAGCCCCGAAACCTACCTGAAAATGGTCCTGCACGTGGACCGCGGCGACAAGCTCGACCAGCGCGCCTTGCTGCGCCGCCTGGCCGACCTGCAGTACACCCGCAACGAGATGGATTTCGCCCGTGCCACCTTCCGCGTGCGGGGCGATGTGATCGACGTGTTCCCGGCCGAGTCCGACCTTGAAGCCATCCGTATCGAGTTGTTCGATGACGAGGTGGAGAACATCGCCGCTTTCGACCCGCTCACCGGTGAAGTCTTTCGCAAGCTGCCGCGTTTCACCTTCTACCCCAAGAGCCATTACGTCACCCCGCGCGAAACGCTGCTGGGTGCGGTCGAGGGCATCAAGGAGGAGCTCAAGGACCGCCTCGAATACCTGCACAAGGGCAACAAACTGGTGGAAGCGCAGCGGCTGGAGCAGCGCACCCGTTTCGACCTGGAGATGATCCTCGAGCTGGGCTACTGCAACGGCATCGAAAACTACTCCCGCTATCTGTCCGGGCGCCCCTCGGGCGCACCGCCACCCACCCTCTACGATTACCTGCCAGCGGATGCGCTGTTGGTGATCGACGAATCGCACGTCAGCGTTCCCCAGGTCGGCGCCATGTACAAGGGTGACCGCTCGCGCAAGGAAACCCTGGTCGAGTACGGTTTCCGCCTGCCCTCGGCGCTGGACAACCGGCCCATGCGTTTCGATGAATGGGAGGCGGTCAGCCCGCAGACCATTTTCGTTTCGGCAACCCCCGGCCCTTATGAAGCGGAACATGCCGGGCGGGTGGTCGAGCAGGTGGTGCGACCGACCGGTCTGGTCGACCCTCAGGTAGAAATCCGCCCGGCGCTGACCCAGGTCGATGACCTGTTGTCGGAGATCCGCAAGCGTGTCGATGCCGGTGAACGGGTGCTGGCGACCACGCTGACCAAACGCATGGCCGAAGACCTCGCCGATTACCTGGCCGATCACGACGTGCGGGTGCGCTACCTGCACTCGGACATCGACACTGTCGAACGGGTAGAAATCATCCGCGACCTGCGCCTGGGTACCTTCGATGTGCTGGTGGGCATCAACCTGCTGCGTGAGGGGTTGGACATGCCGGAAGTGTCGCTGGTGGCGATCCTCGATGCCGACAAGGAAGGCTTCCTGCGTTCAGAGCGGTCACTGATCCAGACCATCGGCCGGGCTGCGCGTAACCTCAATGGCCGGGCCATCCTCTACGCCGACCAGATGACTGGCTCGATGCAGCGGGCCATCGACGAGACCGAGCGGCGTCGGGAGAAACAGATTGCCTTCAACCTGGCCAACGGTATCGTGCCCAAGGGGGTGGTGAAGGACATCACCGACATCATGGAAGGTGCCACGGTGCCTGGCTCGCGCAGCAAAAAGCGCAAAGGCATGGCCAAGGCCGCGGAGGAGAGCGCCCGCTACGAGGCAGAGCTGCGCACGCCGGGCGAAATCACCAAGCGTATCAAGCAGCTGGAAGAGAAGATGATGCAGTTCGCCCGCGACCTGGAGTTCGAGGCTGCGGCGCAGTTGCGCGACGAAATTACCCAGTTGCGCGAGCGGCTGATTACCAGCTGATGCTTCGCCACCTGCACTGGCCTCTTCGCGGGGCGGATCGCCGCACCGCGAAGAGGCCAGTGCAGCTAAGCGCCCATTCAGTGCGCTTCGCCAGCCTTCAACCCCTCCGGCAGCTTGCGCGTCAGCAGCACTGCCACCATGCTCACCGCCAAGCCGATCCCGACAAATATGGAAGGCGTCGTTGTACGCCATGATCTGCGCCTGCCGCTCCGCCAGTTGTGCCAGGCGCTCTGCCACCTGCGGATTGCTCGGCACCAGTGACTCGCGCAGGTAGTCGAAGTACACCTTGGTCCGCGCATCCAGCAAGGTGGCAAGCAGCGCGATGCCGATGGCGCCCCCCAGGTTGCGCAGGCGTTGTCGGGTGGTAGCAGGCTGAACTGGGCGCCGGAGGCTGCGAACAGGCTGTTGACCCTACCCTCGACAGTGTCGTTCGCGCGATTGCTGGAGCCCGGTGCCTGCTCCCTGCTAACATCCCGCCTTTGTTTCATCTTTCGTTCGAGACCTTCCATGACCACCGTACGCACGCGCATCGCGCCATCGCCCACGGGCGACCCCCATGTTGGCACCGCCTACATCGCCTTGTTCAACTACTGCTTTGCCAAGCAGCACGGCGGTGAGTTCATCCTGCGCATCGAAGATACCGACCAACTGCGCTCCACCCGCGAGTCGGAACAGCAGATCTTCGACGCCCTGCGCTGGCTCGGCATCGAATGGAACGAAGGCCCGGATGTTGGTGGCCCGCACGGCCCTTACCGGCAGAGCGAACGTGGCGAGATCTATGCCCAGTACGCCAAGCAACTGGTCGATGCCGGCCACGCGTTCTACTGCTTCTGCACCGCCGAAGAGCTGGAGCAGATGCGCGCCGAGCAGATGGCCCGTGGCGAGACCCCGCGCTACGACGGCCGTGCCTTGTTGCTGAGCGCCGAGGAAGTACAGCGCCGCCTGGACGCCGGCGAGCCCCACGTGATCCGCATGAAGGTGCCGAGCGAAGGCATCTGCGTGGTGCCGGACATGCTGCGCGGTGACGTCGAAATCCCGTGGGACCGCATGGACATGCAGGTGCTCATGAAGAACGACGGCCTGCCGACCTACTTCCTGGCCAACGTGGTCGACGACCACCTGATGGGCATCACCCACGTTCTGCGTGGCGAAGAGTGGCTGCCGTCGGCTCCGAAGCTGATCAAGCTGTACGAGTACTTTGGCTGGGAGCAGCCGAAGCTGTGCTACATGCCGCTGCTGCGTAACCCGGACAAGTCCAAGCTGTCCAAGCGCAAGAACCCGACCTCGGTGACCTTCTACGAGCGCATGGGCTTCATGCCCGAGGCGATGCTCAACTACCTCGGCCGCATGGGCTGGTCGATGCCGGATGAGCGCGAGAAGTTCTCCCTGGACGAGATGGTCGAGCACTTCGACCTGTCGCGCATCTCGCTCGGTGGGCCGATCTTCGACATCGAGAAACTGTCCTGGCTCAATGGCCAGTGGCTGCGTGAGCTGCCGGTCGAAGAATTCGCCACACGCCTGCAGAAATGGGCGTTCAACAGCGACTACATGATGAAGATCGCCCCGCACGTGCAGGGCCGGGTCGAAACCTTCAGCCAGGTTGCACCGCTGGGTGGTTTCTTCTTCGAAGGCGCGCTGAAGCTTGATGCCAAGCTGTTCGAGAGCAAAAAGCTGTCGGGCGACCAGGTGCGTCAGGTCATCCAGTTGATCCTGTGGAAGCTCGAAAGCCTGCGCCAGTGGGAGAAGGACCGCATTACCGGCTGCATCCAGGCGGTGGTCGAGGCGTTGGAACTGAAGCTGCGTGACGCCATGCCGCTGATGTTTGCCGCCATTACTGGCCAGGCCAGCTCGGTGTCGGTGCTCGATGCCATGGAAATTCTCGGCCCGGACCTGACGCGCTACCGCTTGCGCCAGGCCCTGGACCTGCTCGGTGGCGTGTCGAAGAAAGAAAACAAAGAGTGGGAAAAGCTGCTGGCGACTATCGCCTGACGTGGCGTTAGCGCGAACCTGTGGGCGCAGGCTTGCCCGTTACCACAGGTTCAAATGCTCAGAAAACCATGGGAGAACAAAGGGCAGGGCGGTAAGTGATTGTTATCTGTGAAAAAACTTTTGGATAATTTCAAAAATTCGTTTGACAGCCGTGCAATCCGATCTTAATATGCGCCCCGTCCACAGCGATGAGCGAAACGAAACGCCAGCCACCCAGTCAGCGATTCTGCTCAAAGCGACATTGTGGGGCTATAGCTCAGCTGGGAGAGCGCCTGCATGGCATGCAGGAGGTCAGCGGTTCGATCCCGCTTAGCTCCACCAAATTCCGCTTAGCAGCCAAGGCTGATAAGCAAGACCGGGTCCAGCAACCGGGTCTTGAAGGTAAGAAGGTTCGTCCCCTTCGTCTAGTGGCCTAGGACACCGCCCTTTCACGGCGGTAACAGGGGTTCGAGTCCCCTAGGGGACGCCAGTTTTGCACAAGCGATGTTTCATTGTGTCGCTGGGCCGAGAGGCTAGAAATCCGGGGCTATAGCTCAGCTGGGAGAGCGCCTGCATGGCATGCAGGAGGTCAGCGGTTCGATCCCGCTTAGCTCCACCAATTTTGCCGCGGTACGTGAAAACGGACCGGCACGAAGGTTACGTCCCCTTCGTCTAGTGGCCTAGGACACCGCCCTTTCACGGCGGTAACAGGGGTTCGAGTCCCCTAGGGGACGCCACTTTTACCCGCGTTTTGCGGGGCTTAAAGAGGCTCATTCGTATATTGGATGAGCCTTTTGTTTTCGGGGCTATAGCTCAGCTGGGAGAGCGCCTGCATGGCATGCAGGAGGTCAGCGGTTCGATCCCGCTTAGCTCCACCAATTTTGCCGCGGTTTGTGAAAATGAACCGGCACGAAGGTTACGTCCCCTTCGTCTAGTGGCCTAGGACACCGCCCTTTCACGGCGGTAACAGGGGTTCGAGTCCCCTAGGGGACGCCATGTTTACCCGCGTTTTGCGGGACTTTAAAGGCTCATTCGCTTATTGAATGGGCCTTTTGTTTTTTCCCCTCCAACTATTCCCGGTACCGACAGGTGGCTGAGAATTCCGCTTGCCAAAAAATATTACGCCTATCATATTACTAGCATAATATTTGAGGTGGCCATGAACGACAAAAAGAGCAAGACCCGCGAACGGATTCTCGAGGCAGCGCGCAGTGCCTTGATTCAACATGGCCCGGCAGAGCCGAGCGTCAGCCAAGTCATGGGCGCCGCCGGGCTTACCGTCGGGGGGTTCTATGCCCATTTCGACAGCAAGGACGAGCTGATGCTCGAAGCGTTCCGCCAGTTGCTGGGCGAGCGGCGGGCCTTGCTGGCCCAGGTCGACCCTAGCCTGGATGGCGAAGCACGCCGCGCCTTGGTGTCGGCCTTCTACCTCTCGCGCAAGCACCGCGACGCTGAAGTTCATGCCTGCCCGCTGCCCAACGCCCTGGGCGAGATGCAGCGGTTGCCAGAGGTGTTCCGCGAGGTGCTGGCCGAGCACATCGAGCTGATGACCGCGAAAATGGTCGATCGCCCCGAAGACAGCGACAAAGCCCTGGCCGACCTTGCACTGATGGTCGGTGGCCTGGCCCTGGCGCGTGCCCTGGGCACTGGCGAGCTGTCCGACCGTGTATTGCGTGCCGCCAAGTCGGCGGTGATCTGAATAACCACAAGGCGGGAGCAAGGCGATGACTACCCTGAGCTGGATTCGTGGCATCAATGGCACCCTGGGCCACCTGGCGCCGGAGCATGTGGCC
This sequence comes from Pseudomonas sp. SWRI68, assembly GCF_014269165.1. Lineage (NCBI taxonomy): Bacteria > Pseudomonadati > Pseudomonadota > Gammaproteobacteria > Pseudomonadales > Pseudomonadaceae > Pseudomonas > Pseudomonas sp. SWRI68. Next base: position 78,534 of record NZ_JABWRU010000009.1, read on the forward strand.
GGCAAGATGCGCCGCGCCTTCATGACCCCGCGCACGCTGCCGCCAAGAGCGTGGGAACTGCCACTGCTGGCCAAGGCCGAGCGCATCACCCTGCGCTTCGGGCTTTCGGCGTTGCGCTGGGGCAAGGGCCCGACGGTATTGCTGATGCACGGCTGGGAAGGGCGCCCCACGCAGTTTGCCGCGTTGATCGAAACCCTGGTCCAGGCTGGGCACACGGTAGTTTCGTTGGAGGGGCCGGCGCATGGGCGTTCGCCTGGCCATCAGGCTCACGTGGTGCTGTTTGCCCGCGCGCTGCTGGAAGCGGCGGCCGAGCTGCCGCCGCTGCGTGCAGTGATCGGGCATTCCATGGGCGGTGCCAGTGTGCTGCTGGCGCTGCAGATGGGCTTGCGCGCCGAGGCGGCGGTGAGCATCGCGGCACCGGCGCGATTGCTCGGCGTGTTGCGCGGCTTCGCCCATCACCTGGGGCTGCCAGCGCGGGCGCGGGCAGCGTTCATTCGCCAGGTCGAGCGGGATGTCGGGATGCAGATCGCACGCCTGGATGTCAGTGGTTATCAACTGGAGCTGCCAGGCTTGGTGGTGCATGCCGCTGACGATGGCCTGGTGGCCGCCGAAGAGGCCCAGATCATCCACAAGGCCTGGTTCGACAGCCGCCTGATGCTGTTGGAGGAGGGCGGGCACCAACGGGTGCTGGCCGACCCGCGTTTGGGCGAGGCAGTGCTCGAGCTGTTGAGCCGTGCCAGTGCGCCGGCGCGGCAAAGCGCCTGAGCATCCGTTACACTCGCCAGGACCGTGGAGCGCAAAGCGCCGCAATCTCCCCCAAAGAAACCTCTCAGGAGCGCGCATGAGCTGGGACCTGGCAACACCCTTCATCATCGACCTGCGCGTCGGCAGCGAAGACATCGACGGCCTCGGCCACGCCAACAACGCCGCCTACGTCACTTGGCTCGAACGCTGTGCCTGGCGCCATTCCCAGCGCCTGGGTCTGGACCTGGCCGAGTACCGGCGCCTGGACCGCGCCATGGCCGTGGTACGCCACGAAATTGACTACCTGGCCGCCGGCTACGAAGACGACGAGCTGCAACTGGCAACCTGGATCATCGAATGGGATCAGCGCTTGCGCATGACCCGCCGCTTCCAGCTCAAGCGCCCACGCGATGGTGTGACCCTGCTGCGGGCGCAGACCACCTTCGCCTGTATCGAGTTGTCCAGCGGCAAGCCCAAACGCATGCCGGTCGAATTTATCGAGGGTTACGGCCAAGCGCTGATCGGTGCCTGAAGGCGTACGGTTTTTTGCTAGACTGCCGCCTTTTCCCGCCGAGACCCACACATGCAAATTGCCCTGGCCCCCATGGAGGGGCTGGTCGACAACATCCTGCGCGACGTCCTGACCCGAGTGGGTGGCATCGATTGGTGCGTCACCGAGTTCATCCGCGTGTGCGACCGCCTGTTGCCGCCTTCATCGTTCGACAAGCTGGCGCCTGAGTTGCGCCAGGGCGCAAGGACTGCGGCCGGCGTACCGATGCGTGTGCAACTGCTGGGCTCTGACCCGGTGTGCCTGGCCGAGAACGCTGCGCTGGCCTGTGAGCTGGGGGCACCGGTAATCGACCTGAATTTCGGCTGCCCGGCCAAGACCGTGAACAAGTCGCGTGGCGGCGCGGTGCTGCTCAAGGAGCCTGAGTTGCTGCATGCCATCGTCCGCGAGGTACGCCGAGCGGTACCGGCGGACATCCCGGTCACTGCAAAGATGCGCCTGGGCTTCGACAGCCCCGACGGTGCACTGGAGTGCGCCACGGCCCTGGCCGAGGGCGGTTCGGCGCACCTGGTGGTGCATGCGCGGACCAAGGTCGAGGGCTACAAGCCGCCGGCTCATTGGGAATGGGTGGCGCGGGTGCAGGATGTGGTCAAGGTGCCGGTGTTCGCCAACGGCGAGATCTGGACCGTGGACGACTGGCGGCGCTGCCGCGAGGTCAGTGGTGCCGAGCACATCATGTTGGGGCGCGGGCTGGTGTCGCGGCCCGACCTGGGCCTGCAGATCGCCGCTGCCCGCGACGGCCGGGCGTACCAGCCCATGAGCTGGGATGACCTGCTGCCGCTGCTGCGCGAATTCTGGCGTCAGGCCCAGGCCAAGCTGTCCCCGCGCTATGCGCCGGGGCGGATGAAGCAGTGGTTGGCGATGCTGACCCGCAGCTACCCAGAGGCGGTGGTGCTGTTTGCCGAGCTGCGTCGGGAAGATGATTGCGCGCGCATCAGCCGCTTGCTGGGGGTTGAGGCGCCGGCCTTCGAGGCATGCGTGGCCTGATCTGCCGCTGTGCAGTAAAAGCGGGAAAACAGAAAATTTTTTCGTAGCCCCTCTTGAAAGCCGTTTCACCGGCCATATCTTTTGAGTACGCGATGCCGAAGTCGGGTCGCGTAGTGACTTACTTGCTGAATCTCAGGAGTTTATGACCATGACTACCGCTTTCTCTCTCGCTCCACTGTTCCGTCATTCCGTTGGTTTCGACCGTTTCAACGACCTGTTCGAATCCGCGGCACGTAACGAGGCCGGTAGCAGCTACCCGCCCTACAACGTGGAAAAACATGGCGAAGACCACTACCGCATCGTGGTTGCCGCTGCCGGTTTCCAGGAGCAGGACCTCGACCTGCAGGTCGAAAAAGGTGTCCTGACAGTCTCCGGTGGCAAGCGCGACAGCAGCGCCGCTGAAGTGACCTACCTGCACCAGGGCATCGCCCAGCGTGCCTTCAAGCTGTCGTTCCGCCTGGCCGACCACATTGAGGTCAAGGCCGCTGGCCTGGCCAATGGCTTGCTCAGCATCGACCTGCTGCGCATCGTGCCTGAAGAAGCCAAAGCCAAGCGCATCCCGATCAATGGCGATAAGCCAGCGCTGAACTAACAGTCAGCCGGTCGGTAACGAGAAGGGCACCTCAGGGTGCCCTTTTCGCATTCCGGCATCAGAAATCTGCCGGTGCCTCCAGCAACATCTGGCGGAACTCCGACAATGGCAGTGGCCGGCTGTGCAGATACCCTTGGTACAAGTGGCAGCCCAACTGCTCGAGAAACGCCAGTTGCTCGGTCAACTCCACGCCTTCGGCGATCACCGCCAGGTCCAGGCTGTGGGCCATGGCGACGATAGCGCGGACGATTTCGGCGTCATTGGGGTCGATCGGCGCGTCGCGCACGAAGGTCTGGTCGATCTTCAGGGCGTCCACTGGCAAACGCTTGAGGTAGGTCAGTGACGAGTAGCCCGTGCCGAAGTCGTCCATGGCAAAGCTCACCCCGTGCCGCTTCAGTTCGCGCATCTTGCTGATGGTGTCTTCGAGGTTCTGGATGACGATGCCTTCGGTGATCTCGAGCTTGAGCATCTGCCGTGGCAGGCGGTAGTCGTCCAGGCTGCGCAGGACCCGCCCGACGAAATCGTTCTGGCGGAACTGCCGCGGGCTGATGTTCACGCACAGGCTGAAGTCATTAGCGTCGATCAACCCATCCATGAGCATGTGCGCGCACGCGTCGCAGGCTTCGTCGAGGATCCAACTGCCCACTTCCAGAATCAGCCCGCTTTCTTCCAGCACCTGGATGAACTGCGCCGGCGGCTGCTGGCCGAGTTGCGGGTGGTGCCAGCGCAGCAATACCTCGGCACCAACGATACGGTTGTCGCGGGCATCCACCTGGGGCTGGAAGTGCAGGGCCAGCTCACCCCGGGCCAGCGCCAGGCGAAGGTCGTTTTCCATGCGCAAGCGCTCGCTGGCGGCCTTTTGCATGGTGGTGTGGAACAGCTGGGTGGTGTTGCGCCCGGAGTCCTTGGCCCGGTACAGGGCAATATCGGCGCGTTTGAGCAGGTCTGCCGGGGTGGTGCCGTGATCGGGGATTAGCGCCACGCCGATGCTGGGGGTCACCTGCAGGCGTTGGCCATCCAGCGACATCGGTTCGGCCAGCAGCTCACGCAGGGTATCGGCCAGATCGCGCACCTTGCTTTCGACCTGTTCGCGGCTGCCTTCCAGGCCGCTAAGTAGCACCACGAACTCGTCGCCGCCCAGCCGCGCCACGGTGTCTTCCAGACGCACACTGGCCTCCAGGCGCGCGGTGATGATCTTCAGCACGGTGTCGCCCACCGGGTGGCCGAGCGAATCGTTGATGTGCTTGAAGTGATCGAGGTCGAGAAACAGCAGCGCACCTCGCAGGTTGTGGCGTTTGAGCAGGGCGATCTGCTGGCTCAGGCGGTCCATCAGCAGGGCGCGGTTGGGCAGGTTGGTCAGCGGGTCGTGGTACGCCAGGTGGCGGATCTGCGCTTGGGCATTCTTCAGCTGGCTGACGTCGCGGGCGGTCAGCAGCAGGCAGTCGGTCTCGTTCAGGGTGATCGGTTCCACCGACACTTCGACGGTGAGGATATCGCCGCGCTTGTTGCGCCCGAGCATCTCCCGATGGTGCACCCGGCCCCGCTCCTTGAGCTCGGCGAGCAGGGCGCTGCGCTGCTTGTCGTCGGCCCAGATGCCCAGCTCGTAAACGCTGCGCCCGACCACTTCCGCCGCGCTGTAGCCGGTCAGCCGGCAGAACCCGTCGTTGATTTCCAGGTAGCGGCCGCTGTAGCGCTCGGTGATGGTGATGGCGTCAGGGCTGGAGTGGAAGGCCTTGGCGAATTTCTCTTCACTGGACTTGAGCGCCGCTTCGGCGCGTTGCTGCTGGGTAATGTCGCGCAGGGTGGTGACGCTGCAGGGCTGGTCATCGACACTGATCAGGCAGCTGGATATCACGCAGGTCAAGGGTGAGCCGTTGCGGTGGTTGACCACCACGGCCACGTTGCTCAGGGCCTGTTCGCGGATCACTCGCTCGATGCGTTGCGCGCGTTCGATGGACTCTGCCCACAGGCCGATTTGCTCGGCGGTGTGGCCGATCACCTGGTCGGCGTTCCAGCCGAAGGTCTGGGTGAAGGCCGGGTTGATCTCGATGAACTGGCCGGTGTCCTGGCGGGTCACGCAGATCGGGTCTGGGCTGACCTGGAACAGGCTGGCGAACTTTTCTTCCGAGGCGCTCAGGCGCTGTTCGCGCTCTACCTGGTCGGTGATGTCCAGCAGCGTGCCAGCCATGCGCAGGGGGTTGCCCTGGTCGTCCCGGTACAGCCGCGCACGGCTTTCGATATAACGCGAAGTGCCGTTGTCCAACTGTACCCGGTAGGTGATCTGGTAATTGCCTGCAGGCCCTTCGCGCAGGCTGCGGTAGGCCTGGCGCATGACGTTGCGCTCTTGCTCCGGCACACCTTCGAAAAAGGCATCGAAGGACTCATGGAAGGGGATGGGGTCAAGGCCGTGCAGTTGCGCCGCGCGGGCCGAGCCATACAGCATGCCGCTGGGGATGTGCCAGTCCCAGGTGCCCAACTGCGCCGAATCCAGGGCCAGATCGAGTCGCTCCTGGCTGTCCTTGAGGGCCTGCTCGGCGCGCTTGCGCTCGGTGGTGTCGACGAAGGTGCTGAGCAGAAAGGTCACGCCCTCCAGTTCGATGCCCTGGGTGCAGAGGATGCCGTCATGCACCTTGTCGTTGCTGGCCCGGAACTGCACCTCCAGGTTCAGCGGGCCGCTGCTGGCGCGGGTGGCGTCGAGCATCTGCTGGCGTTGCTCGGGGTGCACCCACAGGCCCAGCTCCAGGCTGGTCTTGCCGATTACCTGGCTGCCCGGCCAGCCGAACATGTCCTCGAAATGCTGGTTGACCTCGAAGATCATGCCGTCGTGGCGACGGGTCAGCAGGATGGCATTGGGGCTCAGGTGAAACAGCGTGGCGAAGCGCTTTTCCGAGTTGATCAGCGCCGTTTCCCGCTCGCGCTGGCGAGTGATCTCGCGGATCACCCCGATCATCTGCGGCCGGCCATGGCGGTCGTGGGTCAGGCTGCCGTTTATCTCCAGCCAGTGCAGGCTGCCATCCGGCCAGCGGATGCGGTGGCGCATGGCCTGCTCCACGGGCTCGCCGTTGACCACTGCCTGGAACAACTGGCGGGTGCGCGCGCGGTCTTCCTCGGGCAGCAGGTCGAGGTAATCGATGTCGTTGGGCAGCGGGCGTTGCGGGTCGAAGCCGAACAACGCCTGGGTGCCGCGTGACCAACTGACCCGACCGGTTTCGATGTCCCACAGCCAGGCCCCCAGGTGGGCACCGTTAAGCGCGGCCAGCAGCTGTGGGGCGTTTTGCCAGGCCTGCTCGGATTCCTGAGGGTCAGCCGCAGAGATACGCGGCAGGCGCGGAAAGCGGTTTGCTGATTTGGGCATTGGTACCAGACCTTTGGCGTTTGAGGCGTCCTTGAGTTGGAAATGCCGAACTGACGACCGGTCAGGCGGACCCTGCGTGACTGTCGAGCAGGGCCATGAAGGCCCTCGCCGCATTCGATAGCGTTCGCTCCGTGTGCAGTATGTAGCCTAGCTGGCGCGACAGCTGTATGCCGGGTAAAGCGATGGGTGCAACCTGATCGTCGAGCATGGTGCGGGGCAGCACGCTCCAGGCCAGGCCAATGGAAACCATCATCTTGATGGTTTCCAGGTAGTTGGTGCTCATGGCGATGTTCGGCGTCAGCCCCTGGCTTTCGAACAGGCGCTGGACGATGTGGTGGGTAAAGGTGTTGCCGCCCGGGAACACCGCCGGGTGGCGGGCGACATCGGCCAGGCTGACCGCGTGGTTGCTGGCCAGTGGGTGCTCCGGTGCCGCCACGAAGTCCAGGGCGTCGTTCCAGACCGGGATCGCCTTGATCAGGTGGTGGGGCTCGGGTGCCAGGGTGATGACGGCAATTTCAGCGCGGCCATGGAGTATCTCGTCGTAGGCCGCTTCTGAATCCAGGAACTGAATATCCAGTGCCACCGAGGGGTGCTGCCGGGTAAAGGCCCTTAGAAGCGGAGGCAAGCGGTGCAAGCCGATATGGTGGCTGGTGGCCAGGGTCAGTCTACCGCTCACCTGTCCCGTCAAATTGGTCAGTGCGCGTCGAGTATCATCGAGCACATTGAGTATTTGATAGGCCCGTGGCAGCAACGCCCGGCCGGCTTCGGTCAGGGTCACTTCACGCCCCAGCCGGTCGAACAGGCGCACGTCCAATTGCTGCTCAAGGCCGGCGATGCGTTTGCTGATGGCAGGCTGGGTCAGGTGCAGGCGTTCGCCGGCCCCGGAGAAGCTGCCGGTTTCGGCAATGGCGATAAAAGCACTGAGGTTGGCCAGGTCCATCTCTCTGATTCCTGATGGTTATGCAAAGCATGAAAATTATGAATTTGAGTTATTCAATCTATCGCCATAGCATCGTCCGTACAAGCCAAGGGGTCTTTGGCATAGAAAGACGCTGATGAGGAACAGTCTGATGGCTGGCAAAACGCTCTACGACAAACTCTGGGAAGCCCATGAGGTCAAGCGCCGTGATGACGGCTCGTCCTTGATCTACATCGACCGACACATCATCCACGAAGTGACGTCGCCCCAGGCCTTCGAAGGCCTGCGCCTGGCGAACCGCAAGCCATGGCGCATCGACACCAACATCGCCACGCCCGACCACAACGTGCCGACCACGCCAGAGCGCAAGGGCGGTATCGAGGCCATCGTCGACCAGGTGTCGCGCCTGCAGGTGCAGACCCTCGACGAAAACTGTGACGAGTACGGTATCGTCGAATTCAAGATGAACGACGAGCGCCAGGGCATCGTCCACGTCATCAGCCCGGAGCAGGGCGCTACCTTGCCGGGCATGACTGTGGTCTGCGGCGACTCGCACACCTCCACCCACGGTGCATTTGGCGCCTTGGCCCACGGCATCGGCACCTCGGAGGTCGAGCACGTGCTCGCTACCCAGTGCCTGGTCGCCAAGAAGATGAAGAACATGCTGGTGCGCGTCGAAGGCCAATTGCCTGCCGGTGTCACCGCCAAGGACATCGTCCTCGCCATTATCGGCAAGATCGGCACCGCGGGTGGCAACGGCCACGCCATGGAATTTGCCGGCAGCGCTATCCGTGGTTTGTCCATGGAAGGCCGCATGACCATCTGCAACATGTCGATCGAGGCTGGTGCCCGTGTCGGCTTGGTGGCGACCGATGCCACCACCGTTGCCTATGTTGAAGGTCGCCCCTACGCGCCGAAGGGCGAGCAGTGGGAGCAAGCGGTAGCGTCTTGGCAAGACCTGGTTTCCGATGACGACGCGGTGTTCGACACCGTGGTCGAGCTGGACGCCGCGCAGATCAAGCCGCAGGTCAGCTGGGGCACTTCGCCCGAGATGGTGCTGGCGGTTGACCAGCGCGTGCCGGACCCGGCCGCCGAGGCCGACCTGGTCAAACGTGGCTCGATCGAGCGTGCCTTGAAGTACATGGGCCTGACCGCCAACCAGGCGATCACCGATATCCAGCTCGACCGCGTATTCATCGGCTCCTGCACCAACTCGCGGATCGAAGACCTGCGCGCCGCAGCCGAAATTGCCAAGGGCCGCAAGGTCGCTGCCACCGTCAAGCAGGCCATTGTCGTTCCGGGCTCGGGCTTGGTTAAAGCGCAGGCCGAGCGTGAAGGCCTCGACAAGATCTTCCTCGAAGCCGGTTTCGAGTGGCGTGAACCGGGTTGCTCGATGTGCCTGGCGATGAACCCGGACCGCCTGGAAAGTGGCGAGCACTGCGCCTCGACGTCCAACCGCAACTTCGAAGGCCGTCAGGGTGCCGGTGGCCGTACCCACCTGGTCAGCCCGGCCATGGCTGCCGCCGCCGCGGTGACGGGCCACTTCATCGATGTACGCGAGTTGATCCAAGGGAGCGCAGCATGAAAGCCTTTACCCAGCACACCGGCCTTGTCGCGCCATTGGACCGTGCCAACGTCGACACCGACCAGATCATTCCCAAGCAGTTTCTCAAGTCGATCAAGCGCACTGGCTTCGGCCCCAACCTGTTCGACGAGTGGCGTTACCTGGATGTGGGCCAGCCCTACCAGGACAACAGCAAGCGCCCGCTGAACCAGGAGTTCGTGCTCAACCACGCACGCTACCAGGGTGCCAGCGTGTTGTTGGCGCGGGAGAACTTCGGTTGCGGCTCCAGCCGCGAGCACGCGCCCTGGGCGTTGGATGAATACGGCTTTCGCAGTGTCATCGCACCGAGCTTTGCCGACATCTTCTTCAACAACAGCTTCAAGAACGGTCTGTTGCCGATCATCTTGAGCGATGAGGAAGTCGACGAGCTGTTCAAGCAGGTGGAAGCCAACCCTGGCTATCAGTTGACCGTCGACCTGCAAGCCCAGGCCGTGACCCGTCCTGATGGCAAGGTGCTGCATTTCGAGATCGATGCCTTCCGCAAGCACTGCCTGCTCAACGGCCTCGACGACATCGGCTTGACCTTGCAGGACAGCGATTCGATCAAAGCCTTCGAAGGCAAGCACCGCGCCAGCCAGCCCTGGCTGTTCCGGGATGCCTGATTGACCGGCTCCCACATTGGCAACGCTGCCGATGTGGGAGCGGGTTCGCCGGCGAAGCCTGCATAGGCAACACAACACCAAAAGGATTGCCCCATGACCAGCACCACCCACACCGATGTGGTCCAACGCCAGTTCGGCGAACAGGCCAGCGCCTACCTCAGCAGCGCGGTACATGCCCAGGGCACTGAATTCGCCCTGCTGCAAGCCGAGCTGGCAGGCCATGCCGAGGCGCGTGTACTGGACTTGGGCTGTGGTGCCGGTCATGTCAGCTTCCACGTCGCGCCTCTGGTGGCGGAAGTGGTCGCCTACGACCTGTCGCAGTCGATGCTCGACGTGGTCGCCAGTGCCGCTGCCGAGCGTGGCCTGGGCAATATCACCACCGAATGCGGTGCCGCCGAGCGCCTGCCGTTCGCCGACGCCTCGTTCGACTTCGTCTTCAGCCGCTACTCGGCGCACCACTGGAGCGACCTGGGCCTGGCCCTGCGCGAAGTGCGCCGCGTGCTGAAGCCGGGTGGGGTGGCGGCGTTCATCGATGTGCTGTCACCCGGCAGCCCGTTGCTCGACACCTACCTGCAAACGGTCGAAGTGCTGCGCGACACCAGCCACGTGCGCGATTATTCTGCCGCCGAGTGGCAGCGCCAGGTCAGCGAAGCCGGCCTGCACGCCCGTAGCCACACGCGTCAGCGCCTGCGCCTGGAGTGGAGCTCGTGGGTAGAGCGCATGCGCACGCCCGAGCCGCTGCGTGTGGCCATACGCCAATTGCAGCAAGCCATGGGTGAAGAAGTGCGGCAGTATTATCAGATTGAAGCCGACGGCTCGTTCAGCACCGATGTCATCGTGTTGTGGGCCGAGCGCTGAGTTTATTTCGCTGCGGCCGAGCTGGCCGCAGCGCTTGAATGGATAGAGGAAAGCATGAGCAAGCAGATTCTGATTCTCCCAGGTGATGGCATCGGCCCGGAAATCATGGCCGAGGCGGTCAAGGTGCTGGAGCTGGCCAACGACAAGTTCCAGCTGGGCCTGAGCCTGGCGCACGACGTGATCGGTGGCGCGGCCATCGACAAGCATGGCGTGCCGCTGGCTGACGAGACCCTGGAGCGTGCGCGCCAGGCCGATGCCGTGCTGCTGGGCGCCGTGGGCGGCCCGAAATGGGACAAGATTGAGCGTGACATCCGCCCTGAGCGTGGCTTGCTGAAAATTCGCTCGCAACTGGGCCTGTTCGCCAACCTGCGCCCGGCCATCCTCTACCCGCAACTGGCCGATGCTTCCTCGCTCAAGCCAGAAATCGTCTCGGGCCTGGATATCCTCATCGTCCGCGAGCTGACCGGTGGCATCTATTTCGGCGCGCCACGTGGTCAGCGTGAACTCGAAGGTGGCGAGCGCCAGGCCTACGACACACTGCCCTACAGCGAAAGCGAAGTGCGCCGCATTGCCCGCGTCGGTTTCGACATGGCCCGTGTGCGCGGCAAGAAGCTGTGTTCGGTGGACAAGGCCAACGTCCTGGCTTCGAGCCAGCTGTGGCGCGAAGTGGTCGAAGACGTGGCCAAGGACTACCCGGATGTCGAACTGAGCCACATGTACGTCGACAACGCTGCCATGCAGTTGGTCCGCGCGCCCAAGCAGTTCGACGTGGTAGTGACCGACAACATGTTCGGTGACATTCTGTCGGATGAAGCTTCCATGCTGACGGGTTCCATCGGCATGCTGCCTTCGGCGTCGCTGGATGCCGACAACAAAGGCATGTACGAGCCGTGCCACGGCTCGGCGCCAGACATCGCCGGCCAGGGCATCGCCAATCCGCTGGCGACCATCCTGTCGGTGTCGATGATGCTGCGTTACAGCTTCAACCAGCAGGCTGCAGCAGAGGCCATCGAGCAGGCCGTCAGCCTGGTGTTGGACCAAGGTTTGCGCACCGGTGACATCTGGTCGGCCGGCTGCGACAAAGTAGGCACGCAGGAAATGGGCGACGCAGTAGTCGCAGCGCTGCGGAATCTGTAATCTCTCTGGCCCGCCACCGTTTTTGGTCGGTGGCGGCCCACTTTTAGCAAAGGTGTAGTTGCGATGAAACGTGTAGGTCTGATCGGTTGGCGCGGTATGGTCGGTTCCGTGCTCATGCAGCGGATGCTGGAGGAGCAGGATTTCGACCTTATCGAGCCGGTGTTCTTCACCACCTCCAATGTCGGTGGCCAAGGCCCGAACGTGGGCAAGGATACAGCTCCGCTCAAGGACGCGTATTCGATTGAAGAACTCAAGACCCTCGACGTGATCCTGACTTGCCAGGGCGGCGACTACACCAACGAGGTCTTCCCCAAGCTGCGTGAAGCTGGCTGGCAGGGTTACTGGATCGATGCCGCCTCGTCCCTGCGCATGCAGGATGACGCGGTCATCATCCTCGACCCGGTCAACCGCAAGGTCATCGACCAGCAGCTCGATGCCGGCACCAAGAACTACATTGGCGGCAACTGCACGGTCAGCCTGATGCTGATGGGCCTGGGCGGCCTGTTCGAGGCCGGCCTGGTCGAGTGGATGAGCGCCATGACCTACCAGGCAGCTTCCGGTGCCGGCGCGCAGAACATGCGTGAGCTGATCAAGCAGATGGGCGCCACCCACGCGGCCGTGGCCGATGACCTGGCCAACCCGGCCAGCGCCATTCTGGACATCGACCGCAAGGTTGCCGAGACCATGCGCGGTGAAGCGTTCCCCACCGAGAACTTCGGTGTGCCGCTGGCCGGCAGCCTGATTCCGTGGATCGACAAGGAGCTGCCGAACGGGCAGAGCCGTGAAGAGTGGAAGGCCCAGGCCGAAACCAACAAGATCCTCGGTCGTTTCAAGAACCCGATCCCGGTCGACGGTATCTGCGTGCGCATCGGCGCCATGCGATGCCACAGCCAGGCGCTGACCATCAAGCTGAACAAGGACGTGCCGCTGGCCGACATCGAAGGCATGATCAGCCAGCACAACCCATGGGTGAAGCTGGTGCCGAACCAGCGAGAGATCAGCATGCAAGAGCTGACCCCGACCAAGGTCACCGGTACCTTGAACATTCCGGTGGGTCGCCTGCGCAAGCTGAACATGGGCTCGCAGTACCTGGGTGCGTTCACCGTGGGTGACCAGCTGCTGTGGGGCGCCGCCGAACCGCTGCGCCGCATGCTGCGGATTCTGCTGGAGCGTTGATCGCTCTGGTTTGACCGAAAACCCGCGCTGGCGACAGCGCGGGTTTTTTTATGGTGGGTTACGCCTGGTAGCAAACGAATGGCTGTGTTGGCCTCGTCGGGGCAATGCGAGTAAAGTGCCGCTCCCCGTTTCGCCTGAGGCAGCCCGTAGCATGAACCCTTCTCTCGATATCGCCGTCGTCGGCGCCACCGGCAGCGTCGGTGAAACCCTGGTACAGATTCTCGAAGAACTGGCGTTCCCGGTCGCCACCTTGCACCTGCTGGCCAGCATGGAGTCCGCAGGCAGCAGCGTGATGTTCGCCGGCAAAAAGCTCAAAGTCCGCGAAGTGGACAGCTTCGATTTCGCCCAGGTCAAGCTGGCCTTCTTCGCCGCAGGCGCGGCGGTCAGCCGCAGCTTCGCCAGCAAGGCCCTGCAGGCAGGCTGCACGGTCATCGACCTGTCCGCCGGCCTGGACGATGCCCTTGCCGTGGTGCCTGAAGCCAATGCCGAACGCCTTGCCGGCTTGACGCTGCCTGCACGCATTGCCAGCCCTAGCAGCGCAGCCGTTGCCCTGGCCGTTGCGCTGGCACCGCTCAAAGGCTTGCTGGACATCGAACGGGTTCAGGTGATGGCCGCGCTGGCGGTGTCCGCGCAGGGGCGCGAAGCGGTCAGCGAACTGGCCCGGCAGACCGCCGAGCTGCTCAACGCCCGCCCCCTGGAGCCGCGCTTCTTCGACCGCCAGATGGCGTTCAACCTGCTGGCCCAGGTCGGCGCCGCCGACGAACAGGGCCACACCGCGCTGGAGCGGCGCCTGGTCAGCGAATTGCGCGTGCTGCTCGGGCAGCCTGAACTGAAGATTTCGGTGAACTGCGTTCAAGTCCCGGTGTTTTTCGGCGATAGCTTCAGTGTGGCTGTGCAGAGCCGTCGCCCGGTCGACCTGGCTGCGGTCAACCAGGCCCTGGAGTCTGCCGACAGCGTCGAGTTGGTGGAACGCGACGATTATCCGACCCCGGTTGGTGACGCAGTGGGCCAAGACGTGGTCTATGTTGGTCGTGTACGCCATGGTGTCGATGAAGACCAGCAGCTCAACCTCTGGCTGACCACCGACAACCTGCGCAAGGGCGCGGCGCTCAATGCTGTGCAGGTGGCACAATTGTTGATTAAAGACAGGCTGTAAAAGATACTGCGAGCACTTTTGTCCTGCTCTGCATGCAGGTTTCGGGACGATTCATACAAGGGAAGAGGTCATGCTTCGAATTCGCAAACTGGTTCTGGCCATGGCGGCTGCCTCGGCGCTGTCGTCGGGTATGGCCAATGCCCTGGGCCTGGGGGAGCTGACTCTCAAGTCGGCACAGAATCAGCCGCTGGACGCCGAGATCGAATTGCTCGATGTGCGCGACCTCACTGCCGCCGAGGTGGCGCCAAGCCTGGCGCCGCCGGAAGAGTTCAGCAAGGCGGGGGTGGCCTTTCCGACTTACCTCGAAGACCTGACGTTCACACCGGTGATCAACCCCAACGGCAGGAGCGTGCTGCGCGTCACTTCCAGCCAGCCGCTGCCGGGCTCGGTGGTCAAGTTCCTGGTCCAGGTGATGTGGCCGCAAGGGCGACTGCTGCGCGACTACAGCGTCCTGCTCGACCAGGCCAAGGCGCAGGGCAAGCAACCGGCGGCGGCCAATGTGGCGCCGGCGGTGACGGGTGCGAGCAACTACACCACCCAGCGCCGCGACACCTTGTGGCAGATTGCCGCGCGCAACAGCCAGGGCGGTTCGATACAGCAGACCATGATTGCGATCCAGGCGCTGAACCCGGACGCCTTCATTGGCAACAACATCAACCAGTTGAAGGTTGGCCAGGTACTGCGCCTGCCCGATCAGCAACAGGTGCAGAACATCCCTCAGGGCGAAGCGGTTCGCGACGTGGCCGAGCAGTATGCGGCCTGGCGTGAGGGCCGGCGCCTGGGGCCGCGTGCCCGCCAGCTCGACGCCACCCGCCGTGGTGCTGCCGACGCGGCGCCGGAGCGCATTGCCCAAGGTGACAACCTGCGCCTGGTCAGCCCCGGCAACCAGGCTGGCGCAGGGCAGGCCAAGGCGCTCAATGACAAGCTGGCCGTGGCCCAGGAAAGCCTCGACACCAGCCGCCGTGACAACGACGAGCTCAAGAGCCGCATGGCAGACTTGCAGAGCCAGCTGGACAAGCTGCAGCGTCTGATCGAGTTGAAGAACAACCAACTGGCCCGCCTTGAAGCCCAGGGCGCAGCCGGCACGGCCCCGGTCGCCGCCGCGCTGCCAGGCGAGCCAGCACCCACGAAACCGGCGGCAAATGCCCAGCCAGTGGTCAAGCCTGCGCCGGCCGCTGTCGACACCGCGCCGAAAAACGTGCCTGCCGCCAATGCTGCGCCGGCTGCCCAGCCGCGCGGCGCCTTCGACGATGTGCTCGGCAACCCCTTGATGCTGTGGCTGATTGCAGGGTCTGCGTTCCTCGTGCTGCTGCTTCTGCTGGTGCTCTTGATGCGCAAGCGCAAGGCTCAGGAAGAGGCAGAGAAACACCTGCGCATGGCGCGGGCCTTGGCTGAGGAAGAGCAGGGTGCGGGGCTGGACATGGCCTCCGACAGCTTTGAAGGCCTGGATGTTACGGCACCGAGCGTCACGCTGTCGCCAGCCGTGGTCGCGGCCTCCGCCGCAGCTGCCGCCGCCGCGGAAAAACCTGCGGCCCCGGTCACCGAGCCTGTGCTTGAGCCCGACGCCACTGCCGCGCTGCTGGCCGAGGTCGAGCAGAGCGTTGAAAGCGGCCGTCTGAATCATGCCGCCGAGCTGCTCGAAACCGCCCTCGCCGCAGAGCCCGGCCGTGATGAGCTGCGCCTGAAGCTGATGGAAGTGTATGCCCGCCAGGGTGATCACAGTGCGTTCGTCGAGCAGGAGCGTGTGCTGCCGGCCACCGAACAGAACGTGGCTCAGGTTCAGGAAATCAAAGGCCGCTTCCCAGCCATGCTGGGTGTGGCCGCCGCCGGTCTGGGCGCGGCAGCGCTGGCTGCTGAAATGGATGAGCAGTACGTGCAGGGCCTGCTGCAGGACCCGCCTGAGGCACCGGTGGTTGAAGACGTTGTTTCCGAGGGCATGGCAGAGCAAGCGCTTGAGCCTGAGCCAGAAGACGAACCAGCGGTACTGGAGCAGCCCGATTCGGTCGCTGAGGCAGCGCTGGATGACATCGTCGAGCCTGAAACCGAGGCCTTTAGCGAAATGCCTTCGCTTGAGGAATCGGACCTGGACAGCGCCTTCGATCTGAGCCTTGACGAAGACCTGCCCGAGGAAGATCCACTGGCAGCGCCGCTGTTGGACGAGCCGGTACTGGACGAGACTGTACTGGATGAATCGGTGCCGGATGAGCCCGTACTGGACGAGGTGCAGGTAGAGCAACAGCCGGCCGTCGTGGATGCCGAGCTGCAAGCCGAAGCCGAAGCCGATGCTGATTTCGAAGCGATGCTGGCGCAGGCCGAGCCGCAGCCGGTTGCGGACCTGGACGACTTCGACCTTGATGTCAGCGAGCCGGTTGCCCCGGCTGTCGCCGATGAAACCCCGGTGGATGTCGCCGCCGAACTGGCCGCCTTCGACAGCGTGCCGGAGTTCGAGCCGATCTCCGAGCTCGACCTGCCGTCCGATTTCGACCTGTCGCTGTCGCTGGACGACGATTCGCCGGCCGCGAAAAGCTTTGCTTCGGAGCTGGACGACGTCAACGCAGAGCTGGACAAGCTGTCGCAGAACCTCGAGTCGCCTTCGCTGGAGCCGCACTTCACCACTGAGGATGCAGTGGCGCAGCCGGAGCCCGAGCCGCTGGATGACCTGGACTTCGACTTCTTCTCTGGCAGTGACGAAGTGGCCACCAAGCTCGACCTGGCGCGTGCCTACATCGACATGGGCGACCACCAGGGGGCGCGTGACATCCTTGATGAAGTGGTCAAGGATGGCGACGGGACCCAGCGTCAGGAAGCCGAGGAGCTGTTGTCCCGGTTGGTCTGATTCTACTGCTGAAGCGTTGTCGCCGGCGTGTCGGCGACAGGGCCATGACAGGCGTTACCCCCAACGGCAGCCCAACAGGGCTGCCGTTGTCGTTATAATCCCGCCATTGCGTATTCACCACAGGTTTCATGCTCTTGGACATCATCGACACCGCCGCCGAATCCGCGGCCGAAGGCTACTCCCGTATCGCCCTGGGCGTGGAATACAAGGGCTCGCGCTATCGCGGCTGGCAGCGCCAGGCCAGTGGTGTGCCCAGCGTCCAGCAAGCCCTCGAGCAGGCCTTGTCGAAAGTGGCGAACGAGCCTATCTCGGTGATCTGTGCCGGGCGCACCGACGCCGGGGTACACGGCTGCGGGCAGATCGTGCATTTCGATACGCGCGCCATCCGCGACGAACGCGCCTGGACCCTGGGTACCAATTTCAACCTGCCCCACGACATCAGTGTGGTCTGGTCGCGCCCGATGCCGTCAGACTTCCACGCCCGGTTCAAGGCCACGGCGCGGCGTTACCGCTACGTCATCTACAACGACCCGATCCGCCCGGCACACCTGGCCGAGGAGGTGACCTGGAACCACCGCCCGCTGGATGTCGAACGCATGGCCGAAGCCGCCGCGTTCCTGCTGGGCACCCACGACTTCAGCGCCTTCCGCGCCAGCCAGTGCCAGGCCAAGTCGCCGATCAAGCACATCCATCACCTGCGCGTTACCCGCCATGGCCAGATGATCGTGCTGGACGTGCGTGCCACGGCGTTCCTGCACCACATGGTGCGTAACATCGCCGGTGTCTTGATGACCATTGGCGCGGGCGAGCGGCCAGCCACCTGGGCACGTGAGGTGCTGGAGGGGCGCAATCGCCGTGAAGGCGGGGTGACGGCGCATCCGTACGGCCTGTACCTGGTGCAAGTGGAATACCCCGAAGCCTTCCAATTGCCCAAGCGTTACATCGGCCCACACTTTTTGACCGGCTATGAGGCATTGGCTGACTGACGGACGAAAAGTCATTTGCTAACATCCGGCCTTTCACCGCAATAGCAGGGTTCGCAGTCCATGAGCAACGTTCGCAGCAAGATCTGCGGTATTACCCGCATCGAAGACGCGCTGGCTGCCGCCGAGGCGGGGGCTGATGCCATCGGCTTCGTGTTCTACGCCAAGAGCCCGCGCGCCGTGGACGTGCGCCAGGCGCGTGCGATCATTGCCGAGCTGCCGCCATTCGTGACCACGGTCGGGCTGTTCGTCAACGCCTCGCGCTGCGAGCTGAACGAGATCCTCGAAGTGGTTCCGCTGGACCTGCTACAGTTCCACGGCGACGAAACCCCGCAAGACTGCGAGGGTTACAACCGCCCCTGGATCAAGGCCCTGCGGGTGCGCCCAGGCGATGACCTGGAGGCGGCCTGTCGGCTTTACGCTGGCGCCCGGGGTGTGCTGCTGGACACCTACGTGCCCGGCATACCTGGGGGCACTGGCGAGGCCTTCGACTGGTCGCTGGTGCCGGCCCGCCTGAGCAAGCCGATCATCCTTGCCGGTGGGCTGTCTGCACAGAATGTCGGCCAGGCCATTGCCCAGGTGCGGCCTTATGCGGTGGATGTCAGCGGCGGGGTGGAACAGGCCAAGGGCATCAAGGATGCGGCGAAGATCGAAGCCTTCATGCGCGCGGTGAAACAGGCGTGACAGTGGATGTGACGGTTGGCGGCGCACCATCGTCCATAGCTATCGCAGCCCCAACGGGGCGGCCGTCGGTGCGACGGTCGAACAATACATTAACGGTGGAGCGGCGCGCAGGAAGCCCCGGCGGCCGGTCCATCATCGTTTCATAAAAGATATTGAGCTCAAGGGCAGGGCAGGCCGGTCACGCTGGCCCCCGCCCGCCGATACTGGAGAAAGAAAGCATGAGCAACTGGTTAGTCGACAAACTGATCCCTTCGATCATGCGTTCCGAGGTGAAAAAGAGCTCGGTGCCTGAAGGCCTGTGGCACAAGTGCCCGGCTTGCGAGGCCGTGCTGTATCGTCCGGAGCTGGAAAAGACCCTGGATGTCTGCCCCAAGTGCAACCACCACATGCGCATCGGCGCACGTGCGCGTATCGACATCTTCCTCGACGCCGAAGGCCGTGCCGAACTGGGCGCCGAGCTGGAGCCGGTCGACCGCCTGAAGTTCCGCGATGGCAAGAAGTACAAGGACCGCCTCACCGGTGCGCAGAAGCAGACCGGCGAGAAAGACGCCCTGATCTCCATGAGCGGCACCCTGATGGGCATGCCAATCGTGGTCAGTGCGTTCGAATTCTCCTTCATGGGCGGCTCCATGGGTGCCATCGTCGGTGAGCGTTTCGTGCGCGCCGCCAATTACGCCCTGGAAAACCGCTGCCCGATGGTCTGTTTCTCGGCCTCTGGCGGTGCGCGCATGCAAGAAGCGCTGATCTCGCTGATGCAGATGGCCAAGACCTCGGCCGTGCTGGCGCGCCTGCGTGAAGAAGGCATCCCGTTCATTTCGGTGTTGACCGACCCGGTCTACGGCGGCGTTTCCGCCAGCCTGGCGATGCTCGGCGACGTCATTGTCGGCGAGCCAAAGGCACTGATCGGTTTTGCCGGCCCCCGCGTGATCGAGCAGACCGTGCGCGAGAAGCTGCCAGAAGGCTTCCAGCGCAGCGAGTTCCTGTTGGAGCATGGCGCCATCGACCTGATCATCTCCCGTGGCGAGCTGCGCCCGCGTCTGGCCCGCCTGCTGGCGCAGATGACCGGCCAGCAAACTCCGGAGCAGGCACGTGAGGCGGCTGCGGTCGCGTGATGAAACAAAGATCCCTGGGCGAATGGCTCGCCTACCTCGAACAGTTGCATCCATCGGCCATCGACATGGGCCTGGAACGTTCGCAGAACGTGCTTGCCCGCCTTGCGCTGGGCAAGCTGGCGCCGCGCGTGGTAACCGTCACCGGTACCAATGGCAAAGGCTCCACCTGTGCCTTCGTCGCTGCGATGCTGCGTGCCCAGGGGCTCAAGGTTGGCGTGTACAGCTCGCCGCACCTGTTGCGTTACAACGAGCGGGTGCTCATCGATGGCCAGGAGGCCAGTGATGAGCGCCTGTGCGATGCCTTCGCCGCCGTCGAGGCGGCGCGGGGCGAAATTTCCCTGACCTATTTCGAGATGGGCACCCTGGCGGCGTTCTGGTTGTTCTACCAGTCGAAGCTGGATGCCGTGGTGCTCGAAGTGGGCCTCGGTGGCCGTCTGGACACCGTGAACGTGGTCGATGCCGACCTGGCGCTGGTAACCAGTATCGGCGTCGACCATGTCGACTACCTGGGTGATACCCGTGAGTGCGTCGCCTTCGAGAAGGCCGGTATCTTCCGCGCCGGCAAGCCGGCGCTGTGTGGCGACCTCGACCCGCCGCAGCCCTTGCTGGACAAGGCACAGGAGCTGGCAGCGCCGTTGTACTTGCGTGGCCGTGATTTCGACCTGGCAAGCAGCGACGCTGCCTGGCACTGGCGCGGGACCACGGCCGAAGGTGGCCGGGTAGAGCTGCGCGATCTGCCATTGCTCGACCTGCCCATGGAAAACGCCACCTTGGCCCTGCAGGCCTATTTGTTGATGGGCCTGCCATGGGATGCCGGGCAAATCCGCCAGGCATTGCTCGATACCCGCATCACCGGGCGCCTCGATCGCCGCCAACTGAACTGGCAGGGCACGCCGGTGGAGTTGCTGCTGGATGTGGGGCATAACCCGCATGCCGCCGCCTACCTGGCGCGGCGCCTGGCCGCTCGACCGCCCAAGGGGCGCCGCCTGGCGGTGTTCGGCCTGCTCGCTGACAAGGACCTGCAGGGCGTTGTCGAACCCTTGCAGGGGCTGGTCGACGACTGGGCGGTGGCACCACTGGATACACCTCGCAGCCGTCCGGCCGCAGAACTGGCGAATGCCTTGACGAACCTCGGCGCCTCGGTGAAGTCTTATGCCAGCGTCGACGCCGCCCTCGAAGGGCAATGCGCGCAGGCGACGGCGGATGACCAGATCCTGCTGTTCGGTTCGTTTTTCTGTGTCGCCCAGGCCCTGGAGTGGTTGGCGCGGCAGGCCCCGGAGGGTTGAGTAGATGGCAGTGCTGGATAAAGGGATGAAACAGCGCATGGTCGGTGCGTTGGTGCTGGTGGCGCTGGCGGTGATCTTCCTGCCGATGCTGTTCACCCGCGAGGACGAGATGCGCCAGGTACGGGTTGAAGCCCCGCAGGCACCGGCCATGCCGAGCCTGCCCGAGGTGAAGGTGGAGCCGGTCGCCGTGCCGGAACCTCAGGTCATTCCTGAGGAGCCACAGCAGCCCCCGGTAGTGATCGACGAGGCTACTGCGCCAGCGAGCACGCCAAGCCAGCCGATCACGCCGTCGCCACAGACCCAGGCCCAGGCCCAGGCCGCCAAGCCGTCAGTGCTCGCACAGAAGGTGGAAACCAAGCCCGCCGCTGCGCCGGCGCCTGCCGTCGCAGCAGCCAAGCCCGCAACGCCGTCCAAAATCGACGTCAATGGGTTGCCGGTGAGTTGGTCCATCCAGCTGGCCAGCCTGTCCAACCGCGCGGGGGCAGAAAGCCTTCAGCAGACCTTGCGCAGCCAGGGCTACAACGCCTACATCCGCTCTGCAGGCGGTATGAACCGGGTGTATGTCGGGCCGCTGATCGAACGCGCCGAGGCCGAGCGTGTGCGTGATGCAATCAACCGCAAGCACAGCCTCAAAGGCTTCGTGATGCGTTTCCAGCCTGAACGCGGTTGATGGTGCCAGCGCGGTCCGCTCCCACAGGTATCGCGCAGTTGCTGATCGGCCCGACATTCCGCTTACTCCCAGCCCGCTGCTCTGATAAAATGCGCCGCCTCAAACGTCTGTAGGCGGCACCGTGGCATTTACCTGGGTTGATTGGGCGATCATTGCGATCATCGCCGTCTCCACACTGATCAGTCTCAAGCGCGGCTTCGTCAAGGAAGCCTTGTCCTTGCTCATCTGGATCATTGCCGGTGCGGTTGCCTGGATGTTCGGTGGCTCGCTCTCGGTGTATCTTGAAAGCTATATCCAGACACCGTCGATGCGTACCATCGCCGGTTGCGCCATTCTATTTGTCGCCACCCTGCTGGTGGGGGCCATGATCAACTTCCTCATCGGCGAGCTGATCCGCGTGACCGGGCTGTCCGGCACCGATCGTTTCCTCGGCATGGCCTTCGGCGCCGCGCGGGGGGCTTTGCTGGTGGTGGTGGCCATCGGGCTGCTCAGCCTGGGGCCGGTTCAACAAGACACCTGGTGGCAGGAATCACGCCTGATACCACAATTTCTCTTGGTCGCTGACTGGTCGAAAAACCTGATTCTCGGTTTCACCAGCCAGTGGATGTCCAGTGGGGTGATCAGCACACCGGCTGATCTCCCGTTCAAGGAACAGTTGCTCGGGCCTGCAAAGCCCTGAGCGCTATTCACTCAAGTTTCGTCAAAGTAGGGGTTGCGTCGCATGTGTGGCATCGTCGGTATCGTCGGTAAGTCGAACGTCAATCAGGCGCTGTATGACGCGCTTACGGTCCTCCAGCACCGCGGCCAGGACGCTGCCGGTATCGTGACCAGCCATGACGGCCGGTTATTCCTGCGCAAGGATAATGGCCTGGTGCGCGACGTCTTCCAGCAGCGCCACATGCAGCGCCTGGTGGGCCACATGGGCATCGGCCACGTGCGCTACCCGACCGCGGGCAGCTCGACCTCGGCCGAGGCCCAGCCGTTCTACGTCAACTCGCCGTACGGTATTACCCTGGCGCACAACGGCAACCTGACCAACGTCGAGCAGTTGGCCAAGGAGATCTACGAGTCCGACCTGCGCCACGTCAACACCAACTCCGATTCGGAAGTGCTGCTGAACGTGTTCGCCCACGAGCTGGCCGTGCGCGGCAAGCTGCAGCCAACCGAAGAAGACGTGTTCGCTGCAGTTTCCCACGTGCACAGCCGTTGCGTCGGTGGCTACGCGGTGGTGGCGATGGTCACCGGCTACGGTATCGTCGGTTTCCGTGACCCGAACGGTATTCGCCCAGTGGTGTTCGGCCAGCGCCACACCGACGAAGGCGTGGAGTACATGATCGCTTCCGAAAGCGTCGCCCTGGACGTGCTCGGCTTTACCCTGATTCGCGACCTGGCGCCGGGCGAAGCGGTGTACATCACCGAAGAAGGCCAGCTGTACACCAAACAGTGCGCGAAGAGCCCGAAACTGCAGCCGTGCATCTTCGAACACGTCTACCTGGCCCGCCCGGACTCGATCATGGACGGCGTCTCGGTGTACAAGGCGCGCCTGCGCATGGGTGAGAAGCTGGCCGAGAAGATCCAGCGCGAACGCCCAGAGCACGACATCGACGTGGTCATCCCGATCCCGGACACCAGCCGCACTGCGGCCCTGGAGCTGGCCAACCACCTGGGCGTCAAATTCCGCGAAGGCTTCGTCAAGAACCGCTACATCGGCCGTACCTTCATCATGCCCGGCCAAGCCGCACGCAAGAAGTCGGTGCGCCAGAAGCTCAATGCCATCGAGCTGGAATTCCGCGGCAAGAACGTGATGCTGGTGGACGACTCGATCGTGCGCGGCACCACCTGCAAGCAGATCATCCAGATGGCCCGCGAAGCGGGCGCCAAAAACGTCTACTTCTGCTCTGCAGCCCCTGCGGTGCGCTACCCCAACGTCTACGGCATCGACATGCCGAGTGCTCACGAACTGATCGCCCACAACCGCACCACCGACCAGGTGGCCGAGTTGATCGGCGCCGACTGGCTGATCTATCAGGACCTGCCTGACCTGATCGAATCGGTCGGTGGCGGCAAGATCAAGATCGAGCACTTCGATTGCGCGGTGTTCAACGGTGAGTACGTCACCGGCGACATCGACGCGGCCTACCTCGAGCGTATCGAGCAGGCCCGTAACGACCTGGCCAAGGTGAAGACCCAGGCGGTCAGCGCGATCATCGACCTCTACAACAACTGATTAGGGAGCGACGGCATGACGGATCAATGGGATGCCGGGCGCCTGGACAGTGACCTCGAGGGTGTCGGTTTCGACACCCTGGCGGTGCGCGCCGGGCAACACCGTACACCGGAGGGCGAGCACAGCGAAGCGATGTTCCTGACCTCCAGCTATGTGTTTCGTACGGCCGCCGATGCGGCGGCACGCTTTGCTGGCGAAACGCCGGGTAACGTCTATTCGCGTTACACCAACCCGTCCGTGCGCGCCTTCGAGGAGCGCCTGGCGGCCATGGAAGGCGCCGAACAGGCCGTGGGCACCTCCACCGGCATGGCGGCAATCCTGGCGGTGGTGATGTCGCTGTGCAGCGCGGGCGACCATGTACTGGTATCGCAGAGCGTGTTCGGCTCGACCATCAGCCTGTTCGAGAAGTACTTCAAACGCTTTGGTGTGCAGGTGGACTACGTGCCGCTGGTCGACCTTGGCGGTTGGGAAAAGGCCATCAAGGCCAATACCAAGCTGCTGATCGTCGAGTCGCCGTCCAACCCGTTGGCCGAGTTGGTCGATATCGCCGCCCTCAGTGAAATCGCCCACGCCGGTGGTGCCATGCTGGTGGTGGACAACTGCTTCAGCACCCCGGCGCTGCAGCAGCCGCTCAAGCTTGGCGCTGACATCGTATTCCACTCGGCGACCAAGTTCATCGACGGCCAGGGCCGTTGCATGGGCGGCGTGGTGGCGGGGCGTAGCGAGCAGATGAAAGAAGTGGTGGGCTTCCTGCGTACCGCAGGCCCGACCCTCAGCCCGTTCAACGCCTGGATCTTCACCAAAGGCCTGGAAACCCTTCGTTTGCGCATGCGTGCGCACTGCGAGAGCGCCCAGGTACTGGCCGAATGGCTGGAGCAGCAGGACGGCATCGAGAAAGTGCATTACGCTGGCCTGCCAAGCCACCCGCAGCACGAGCTGGCCAAGCGCCAGATGAGCGGCTTTGGCGCCGTGGTGAGCTTTG
The DNA here is from genome assembly GCF_014269165.1 of Pseudomonas sp. SWRI68. Taxonomy (NCBI): domain Bacteria; kingdom Pseudomonadati; phylum Pseudomonadota; class Gammaproteobacteria; order Pseudomonadales; family Pseudomonadaceae; genus Pseudomonas; species Pseudomonas sp. SWRI68. The sequence goes on from NZ_JABWRU010000009.1 coordinate 103,032, forward strand.
AGGTGAAGGGTGGCAAAGAGGGCGCCTGGCGCTTTATCGACGCCACGCGGATGATCTCGATCACCACCAACCTGGGCGACAGCAAGACCACCATCGCCCACCCGGCCACCACCTCCCACGGCCGTCTGTCGCCGCAGGAGCGTGAAGCGGCGGGTATCCGCGACAGCCTGATCCGCGTTGCCGTGGGCCTGGAAGATGTCGCTGACCTGCAGGCTGACCTTGCACGCGGGTTGGCGGCACTGTGATTGAAATCAGAGGCGGTGCACCGGGCCATAACGGTCGGGTAGCCCTGGTGACCGGTGCCGCTCGCGGTATCGGCTTGGGGATTGCCGCCTGGTTGATCTGTGAAGGCTGGCAGGTGGTGCTAAGCGACCTGGACCGCCCGCGTGGGGCCAAGGTAGCCAAGGCGTTGGGTGACAACGCCTGGTTCATCACCATGGACGTTGCCGACGAGGCGCAGGTCAGTGCCGGGGTGTCCGAGGTACTGGGGCAGTTCGGGCGGCTGGACGCGCTGGTGTGCAATGCAGCGATCGCCAACCCGCATAACCAGACGCTGGAAAGCCTGAGCCTGGCGCAATGGAACCGGGTGCTGGCGGTCAACCTCAATGGCCCGATGCTGCTGGCCAAGCATTGTGCGCCGTACCTGCGTGCGCACAATGGGGCGATCGTCAACCTGACCTCGACCCGTGCGCGGCAATCCGAGCCTGACACCGAGGCCTACGCGGCGAGCAAGGGCGGCCTGGTGGCTTTGACCCATGCCTTGGCCATGAGCCTGGGCCCGGAGATTCGCGTGAATGCGGTGAGCCCGGGCTGGATCGATGCGCGTGACCCTTCCCAGCGCCGTGCCGAGCCGTTGACCGAAGCCGACCATGCCCAGCACCCGACGGGCAGGGTAGGGACGGTGGAAGACGTTGCGGCGATGGTGGCCTGGCTGCTGTCGCGGCAAGCGGCGTTCGTCACCGGCCAGGAGTTTGTGGTCGATGGCGGCATGAGCCGCAAGATGATCTACACCTGAGCTGTAACACTATGAGTTGTAAAGGAAAGGGGCCGAGAAGGCCCCTTTTTTGTTTTTTCGGTGGCGCCTATGCCAGTGGTGTAGCGATGGCAGCAGGCTTACCCTTGAACACGCCAACAGGAACAACCCAAATGGCACAGGGTGTGGAAACCGCTTTTTTGCCTTTTTTGAAAAAAAATTCAATGGGGGTATTGACTTAGCATCGGTACCTGCGTAAATTTCGCGGCCTCAGCGAAGCAAACGCAACAAGCAACATCGCGGGGGTGATTAGCTCAGCCGGGAGAGCATCTGCCTTACAAGCAGAGGGTCGGCGGTTCGATCCCGTCATCACCCACCACTTCCTGAGCGTTCCTGACGCAAGACGCTTCGAAAGAAGCCGACCGCCAGAGAGGAACAAGGCCTGATAAGCCACTATGCGCAGCGGTAGTTCAGTCGGTTAGAATACCGGCCTGTCACGCCGGGGGTCGCGGGTTCGAGTCCCGTCCGCTGCGCCACTTTTTAGTAACAGATGGGTGCCTTGCACCGGTCTGAGACCGAAAGGCAAATATGCCTGAGGTCGATCCCAGTTTCAATCGGGCGCAAGCCTGAATGATACGCAGCGGTAGTTCAGTCGGTTAGAATACCGGCCTGTCACGCCGGGGGTCGCGGGTTCGAGTCCCGTCCGCTGCGCCATCTTCGCTTCGAGGCCCCTTGAACGCCTCGAAGCAACAAAAAGAGCGATCAACGTGTCGCTTTTTTTGTGCCTGATAAAACTGTGCCTCTGGCCAGTAAGCAGGCAAAACAGGTTTCACCGGGCGCAAGCCCAAGCGATACGCAGCGGTAGTTCAGTCGGTTAGAATACCGGCCTGTCACGCCGGGGGTCGCGGGTTCGAGTCCCGTCCGCTGCGCCATCTTCGCCTCGAGGCCCTGAACACCTCGAAGCAACGAAAAAAGCGACCTTAGGGTCGCTTTTTTCGTTTTCACGGCCTGCTTGGCCACCTTTACACGAAGCTGACAGACTCTTCACGGATGAACGGTTTCAGTGTCTGTGCGCGCTGATGCACAATAGGCACCTTCTCGACTTACCCGGAATTCGCAATGACCAGATCATCCGTCTTTGGTGCGCTCGGGCTGGCCCTGGTGCTGGCGGGCGTGACCGGTTGTTCCTCGAAAAAAACGGCCATCTACGAGCACGAGAACTTCGACGACTCGGGGACGTTCTCGCGCAGCTTTCCGGTGACCGATGCCGGCTCCTGCGAGGCCGCTCGCCGTGCCTTGCTCAGCCAGGGCTATATCATCACCAGCAGCGGTGCCAACCAGGTTACCGGCAACAAGAGCTTCCAGCAGAACAGCGAAAACCACCTGCAGATCAGTTTCAACGTCACCTGCGCGCCAGACGTGAGCGACGAACAGCGTTCGACCATGTTCGCCAACGCCCTGCAGGATCGCTACAGCCTGAAGAAGTCCAATACCTCCGCCAGCCTGGGTGTGGGCGTGCTGGGTTCGGTGTCGATGCCGATCGGTTCGAGTGACGACTCGATGGTCAAGGTGGCCAGCGAGACGGTGACTGCGGCGCAGTTCTACGACCGGTATTTCGCACTGGTGGAGAGTTATCTGCCCAAGCCCAAGAAGGTCAGCAAGGCCAAGGTCGAGCCTGACGCGCCTGCGCCGAAGGTAGAAAAGCCCGCCGTTGACCTGGGGCTGCCAGAGCAGGCGGCTGCCGCCCCAGCAGCGGTTCCCGCGGCCGCCCCAGCGCCTGCCGCCGTTGCCCCGGCCGCCGAGGTGCCAGCGGCGCCTGTGGTCAATGACAGCCAGGGCTCGCAACCTGTAGCACCGCCGGCAGAACCGGCACCGATCCAGGCGCAACCTGCTGAAGCCCCGCCGGCCACCCTCTGAGCCTCTTTGCGCCTGCGGCTACGCGCGGGCACAGCACACATTCCCTGTTACAGACGGGCGGCGATAGCGCGCTCGATACCTGCTACGTTTACTTCTCATGAGCTTGTCATCATTCCTTCACCCAACCTGCTTAGGTTGAAGGCGACACCTACGAAGACAGATGAGAAAAGAGGACGCAGGGCAATGGACGAATATCAGGAAGAGCTGCTCGAGTTCCAGGCATACGAACTGGATACCCCGGAACCTGCCGAGGACGCCACTGAGCTTTAGCCGGCCTGCCGCTGACTGCGGCGAAACTCCCCCGGCGTGAGGCCGGTCCAGCGCTTGAATGCGCGCTGGAAAGCCTCTGCCGAAGCAAACCCCAGCAGATAAGCGATTTCGCCGAAAGCCAGCGCCGTGTCACGGATGTAGGTTTCGGCCAGGTCGCGCCGTGTCTCGTTCAGCACGTCGCGAAAGCGCGTGCCCTCCTCAGCCAGCTTGCGCCGCAATGTCCAGGTGGGCAGTTGCAGGCTCTGGGCCACTTCGTCCAGGTCCGGTTCGCGGCCGCCATTGAGTAACGGGCCGAGCAGGTGCGTGATGCGTTCACCCAGGCTGCGTACCCGTGTGCGCTGGAGCAACTCGGCTTCGCAGAGTTGCAGCAGGTGCTGCCAGGTGCTCGGGCAATGCTGCGGGTTGGCTATCTGTAGCGTGGCGCGGCTCAGGCGCAGTTGATTGCCAGCGGCTGCGAACTGCACCGGGGTACAGCACAGCGGCTGATACTGAGTGGCATAGTCAGGCGCTGCAAATTCAATATCCAGCCGTTCGGCCTGCAGCACGGTGCCTGTCAGGTCGCCCAGTTGTGCCAGCCAGCCGGCGAGCAACGAATCGACCACGAAACGGTTGTACGTGTTGTACGGGCTGATGGAGTAGAAGCGCAGCCAGGCGCCCTGGGCATCTTCCTGAAAGCTTGAGTGGCCTCGGTAGTTGGCAGCGTACAACGGCTCGAAGCGCAGCAAGGTGCGCGCCGCTTCGCCCAGGGTGGGCGCCTGGGCCGCCGTGATGCCCGCCAGGCCGGCATGGGCCAGGCGGCTGAGGCGCCCCATGTGCAGGCCCAGGGCTGGGTCTGCGCAGAGCGCGATGGCGGCATGCCCAAGGTGCATGTAGCGGGGGATCGACAAGCGTGCGCCCGCTTCGGCCAGGCGCGCAGCATCGAGGCCATAGCGCTGCAGCAGGGGCGCTGGGTCGTGGCCCAGCGCGCGCACAGCCTCGGCCAATGGCTGGACGAAGCCTACCGACAAGTCACCCAGGCGCACGCGGGGGCGGGCCACGGGGTCACAACCACAGGTTCAGCAGGCGGGCGCCCTGGCTAGGGTTGCCCGCCAGCAGTTCGCCCGATTGATGGGCAAAGCCCTGGCCGTCGCCGGCCTGCTCCCAGAACTGCCCGCGCATGAACACGCTCATACTGCTGACACCATCGCCAGCCGCCTGGGTCAGGCGCTGCCAGGCGGTTTGCTCGCTTACCTCGCCACGCTGCAAGGCAAGCTCGGCCGCCGCTTGCTGGTGGCGGTTGCCGCGCCAGGGCGCCTGCCAGCTACCTTTGCCGCTGAGGAACACCGGGTTGGCGATCAGTTGGACCGACTGTTGCTCCAGTTGCTGGTGGTTTTCCGGGTACCAGCTGTCACTGCCGATCAGTACACCGAGGCGACCGGCGGGGGTTTGCAGGACCTGCAGCGGGTGCTGGCGGCCATCATGGATGTAGCGGCGCATTTCGCTGTCTGGGTACTGCTGGCGCTGGGGCTGGCCCAGCAGCGAGCCGTCGCCGGCAAACACCACGCTGCTGTTGTACAGCGGGCCACTCCCGGCGTGCAGCACGCCCTGTTTGACATAAGGGGCAGGGAGCACGATAGAGCCAGCCACCAGGGTTACCCCAAACTCCTTGGCCAGGCCACCGAACAGCTGCTGATAGTCGGCGGCCATCTGCTCGGCCTTCATGCGCAGGTGCGCGTCGGTGCGCCAGTCGTCGGCGTTGGCGCGCAGCATCGCCAGGCCATAGCGCAGCGGGTTGCTCAGCTCCAGCCATTGCAAGGCCTCGCGGCTCTGCGTGACCTGGTACAGCTCGTTCTTTTCGCCGCGCGCCCACAGCCAGGTGCCGATGTGCTCCGGCAACACCACCACCGTGCGTGGGCCAACCAGCCCCTGCATTCGGGCCTGCTGCAGATAGGCCGAGAGCTTGCGGTGCAGGCGCTGCAGGTTCTGGTAGTCACTTGGGTAAAGCAGCGGCTCGACGCCCAGCAGGTTGCCGTGTTCGCCCGGCACGCCATGGTTGAGCGCGAGCTCGATGCGCAGGTCGGACAGGTAATGGCCCTCCGGGCGCTGCTGGGTCCAGAAGCCGTAGCCGCACACGGCGGCGATCATCACCAGCGCCAAGGCGCTTGCCAGGAGTTTTCGCATGAAGCGGTACTGCGCCTTGGAAGTCAGAGTTGTCTAGGGTAGCCGTGCTGTGAGGCAGGATCAATAAGTTGTCAGTTTCGATCATTGAGCCTGTTCAAACGCCTGTTTAATGTCATCGGCAGATAAACGACGGGCCCGCCGGCAGGCGAGGTACCCGCATTCCGTGATCACGCCACATGGGGACCTTCCATGGCTGCCGACCTTTATCCGCACCTGCTCGCACCGCTCGACCTCGGCTTCACCACCTTGCGCAATCGCACCCTGATGGGCTCGATGCACACCGGCCTTGAAGAGCGGCCCGGTGGTTTCGAGCGCATGGCGGCCTATTTTGCCGAGCGCGCCCGGGGTGGTGTCGGCCTGATGGTCACCGGCGGCATCGCGCCCAATGATGAAGGTGGGGTCTATTCTGGCGCCGCCAAGCTCAGCACCGAAGAAGAAGCCGACAAGCACCGCATCGTGACTGACGCGGTACACGCCGCGGGCGGCAAGATCTGCCTGCAGATCCTGCATGCCGGGCGCTACGCCTACAGCCCGCGCCAGGTCGCGCCGAGTGCCATCCAGGCACCGATCAACCCGTTCAAACCCAAGGAGCTGGACGAAGCGGGCATCGAGAAGCAGATCGCCGACTTCGTCAATTGCGCCGTACTGGCCCAGCGTGCGGGCTACGATGGCGTCGAGGTAATGGGTTCGGAAGGCTATTTCATCAACCAGTTCCTCGCTGCCCACACCAACCACCGCACCGACCGCTGGGGTGGTAGCTACGCCAACCGCATGCGCTTGGCCGTGGAAATTGTCAGCCGCGTACGTGAGGCCGTGGGCCCGAACTTCATCATCATCTTCCGCCTGTCGATGCTCGATCTGGTCGAGGGTGGCAGCTCCTGGGATGAAATCGAGCTTTTGGCCAAAGCCATCGAGCAGGCCGGTGCGACCCTGATCAACACCGGCATCGGTTGGCACGAGGCGCGCATCCCGACCATCGCCACCAAGGTGCCGCGTGCGGCGTTCAGCAAGGTCACCGCCAAGCTGCGGGGGGCGGTGAACATTCCGCTGATCACCACCAACCGTATCAACACCCCGGAAGTGGCCGAGGCGGTGCTCGCCGAAGGCGACGCCGATATGGTCTCCATGGCGAGGCCGTTCCTGGCCGACCCGGACTTCGTCAACAAGGCCGCCGCCGGGCACGCTGATCAAATCAACACCTGCATCGGCTGCAACCAGGCCTGCCTGGACCACACCTTTGGCGGCAAGCTGACCAGTTGTCTGGTCAACCCGCGCGCCTGCCACGAGACTGAGCTCAACTACCTGCCTGTGCGCGCGGTGAAGCGTATTGCCGTGGTCGGTGCAGGCCCAGCCGGCCTGGCGGCCGCCACTGTGGCCGCTGAGCGTGGCCACCAGGTGACGCTGTTCGATGCCGCTGGCGAGATCGGTGGGCAGTTCAACGTGGCCAAGCGGGTGCCGGGCAAGGAAGAGTTCTTCGAGACCCTGCGCTACTTTGCCAACAAGCTCAGCAGCACAGGCGTGGACGTGCGCCTGAACACCCGCGTCGATGTACAGGCGCTGGTGGACGGCGGCTTCGACGAGGTCATCCTGGCCACGGGTATCGCGCCACGCACCCCAGCGATCCCGGGGGTGGAGCACGCCAAGGTGCTCAGCTACCTGGATGTGCTGCTCGAACGCAAGCCGGTCGGCGCGGCCGTCGCGGTGATTGGGGCCGGCGGTATCGGTTTCGATGTGTCCGAATACTTGGTGCATCAGGGTGTGGCCAGCAGCCAGGACCGTGACGCGTTCTGGCAAGAGTGGGGCATCGACACCCAGCTTGAGGCCCGCGGTGGCGTGGCCGGAATCAAGGCCGCGCCGCACGCGCCGGCACGCCAGGTGTTCCTGCTGCAGCGCAAGGCGTCCAAGGTAGGTGACGGTCTGGGCAAGACCACCGGCTGGATCCACCGCGCAGGGCTGAAGAACAAACAGGTGCAGATGCTCAATGGCGTTGAATACCTGAATATCGACGACGCCGGTTTGCACATTCGTGTCGGCGGCGGTGAGCCGCAACTGCTGGCGGTGGACAACGTGGTGATCTGCGCCGGGCAAGAGCCGCTGCGTGAGTTGTACGACGGGCTGGTGACCGCAGGGCAGTCGGTGCATTTGATCGGCGGCGCGGACGTGGCAGCGGAGCTGGATGCCAAGCGGGCGATCAACCAAGGCTCGCGCCTGGCTGCCGAGCTTTGATAGGGCCGGGGGCTGCTTTGCGGCCCCCCGCTGTTTCACTGATAGACTGATGAATCAGCCTCAGGCCCCGATCCATGTCCATCGATTTCTTGAACCTCCCCCAGGCCCCTCTGCACCCCCTGACCCTGCCTTGGCTACAAAACGCCAATGTCGAAGCTGCCATCTTGCGCCTGGACCTGATCGACCCCCTGATCAGCGGCAACAAGTGGTTCAAGCTGCGCCACCACCTTGCACAAGCCCATGAAGCAGGCGCCCCCGGCCTGATCAGCCTGGGCGGTAGCCACTCCAACCACTTGCACGCCCTGGCTGCCGCCGGCAAACGGTTTGGCTTCGCCACCGCCGGCTTGCTGCGTGGCCATGCCCAGGACACCCCGACGGTGCGTGATCTGCAGACGCTGGGCATGCACGTGCACTGGCTGGGCTATGGTGGCTACCGTGCCCGCCATGAAGCGGGGTTCTGGCAACCCTGGCAGGCACGTTACCCCGGCTGGCACTGCATCCCCGAAGGCGGTGGCGGCATGGCGGGCGCGCAAGGCTGCGGTTTGATCGTCGAGCAAGCGCGTGCACAGCTCGCCGGCATCGGTTGGGACGATTACAGCGCCTGGTGGCTGGCCGTGGGTACCGGTACCACGCTGGCTGGCCTGGTGCTGGCAGAGGCCGGCGCGCATGACGTGCACGGCGCGCTGGCGGTGCCAGGCGATCATGGCGTGGCGGAGAATGTGAGCCAACTGGTCGGCGACAGTGGTTATAGGCTGCACGATGCCTGCCGGGGCGGCTTTGCCCGGGTCGACGACGAACTGTTGGGGTTCATCGACGCCTGCGAGCGCAGCACCGGCGTGCCGCTCGAAGCGCTCTACACCGGCAAGGCCTTGCTGGCGCTGCGTGAGCAGGTCGAGGCCGGCGTATTCCCGCCCGGCACCCGCCTGCTCGTGCTGCACACCGGTGGCCTGCAAGGCCGACGCGGTTACTTGTAGGGCAGCATGCGCAGCAGCGTGTTGTCGCGTTGCACGTAGTGGTGATACAGCCCGGCCAGCGCATGCAGGCCGATCAGCCAGTAACCCCAACTGCCGACGCGCTCATGCCAGCCTTTGATGAACTTGGCTTGGTCCGGGTCTGCGCCGATCAGGTGGGGCAGCTCGAGGCCATAGAAGGGTACCGGCTTGTCGGCGGCGCTGAGAATCAGCCAGCCGGCCAGGGGCAGGCCGATCATCAACAGGTACAGTGCCAGGTGCATCAGGTGGGCAAGGCCGGTCTGCCATGCAGGGGGCTTGGGCAGAATGGGCGGGGTGGGGCGGCTCAGGCGTACCGCCAGGCGCAGCCAGACCAGCACGAACACCGTCAGGCCCAGCATGAAGTGCAGGTCCTTCATCAGGTTGCGCTCAGCGCTGTCCTTGGGGAACAGGCCGCGAAACTCGATGCAGGCATAGACGGCGGCCAGCAGCACCAGCATCAGCCAGTGCAGGGCGATGGACAGGCGCGCGTAATGAGGCGTCGGGGTGAGTGAAACCATGCTTGATCCTCGTCATCAGGTTTAAGGTGGCGCTCTTGCTGGCGCTCACGGGTAACTGTAACTGCTGATTTGAGGGGGTGCTTTGCGCTGGGTCGGTGAAAGGTGTTTGGCCGGTGGGGAATGGCTTGAGGTTTTCAGCGCCTACGAGATCGAGCGCCGCGCGGGCGGCGCTCGATCTTCTGGGGGGGGGCGCCACAAACCTCAAGCCCTGCGCACAAACCCACCTACTCGCTCAGCGCCGGCCAGCCATCGGCCACCAAAAATACCCGCTCTACTTCATGCCAGGCCCCATCGGCCTGCATGTGCAACCTGACCAGCATCTGCGCCGGCGCCTGCTCATCCAACCCCGCCAGCCAAGCCTCGAACTGCTGCACTGTCCAGCACGCCTCAGCCGTGACCCGCGCTGGCGCCAGCCAGGCATTGCGCGGCAGGGGCTGCCAACGTTCAGCTGTGGCCCTTGGCCAATCCCGCCGGCGTAACCAACGCCCGCGCAGATGCAGCGGGTTGGCCCCCTCAGGCGGTTCTGCATGCCCAGGCCATGGGTAGAACAGATAACCCGCAAGCCACAGATGCGCCTGCACCTGCTGCACGCCAAGCCCGGCCAGCGCCACACGGCTGTGCGCACCACTAGACATGGGCAACTGATGCCCGGCCAGGTGCGCCAGCTTGCTGCCCAATCGGTCGTAACACCCCGGCCCGAGCCACTGTGCGGGGTCGCGACCACCGCTGTGGTCCGGCCCCAGGTAAAGCTTGATCGCCAGCTCCAGGTGGTGGGTGCCTTCAGCGTCGCGCAGCAAGATATCCAGCTCGCCCAGCGTGCGCCCACCTTCGCGGATCGCCAGGTTGGCCGCCAGCAGCTCGATACCCGGCGCCTGGCCCAGGGCGAACTGCCACAGGCTTTCGTAGTAAAGCCCCAGGCGCCGGCTGGTCAGCCTCGCCAGCCCGTCACGCAGCGGCTGGTCATCGGCATCCAAGGCCAACAACCAGGCTTTCAGGCGCTGCGGCTCATCGGCCCAGCCACTGCCTGCCAGCGGGTGGCGCTGGGGGCAGGGCGGGGCGCTGAGCAGCGGTGGGGACAGCAGTGTCCAGGCCAGGTCGCGCACGGCAGGGCGGCGCAACTGGCGGGGCAAGTCGTGGAGTTCGGCGAAGGGCATCATCCAGCGAGCATAGCCGGTTTGCCGCTGCCCGGTCGTTTCGCCCATAATCGGCGCATAGTCACCCGCCGCAGAGCCTCGCAGGAGCCCCATGGAGCAATTTCGCAATATCGGTATCATCGGACGCCTTGGCAGCTCACAGGTGCTCGACACCATTCGCCGACTGAAAAAATTCCTCATCGAGCGCCACCTGCATGTGATCCTCGAGGACACCATCGCCGAAGTGCTGCCCGGCCACGGCCTGCAGACGTCCACGCGCAAGCTGCTGGGCGAGGTCTGCGACCTGGTCATCGTCGTTGGTGGTGATGGCAGCCTGCTCGGCGCCGCCCGCGCCTTGGCCCGGCACAACATTCCGGTGCTGGGCATCAACCGCGGCAACCTGGGCTTTCTTACCGATATCCGCCCCGACGAGCTGGAAGAAAAGGTCGCCGAAGTGCTCGACGGCCACTACCTGGTAGAAAACCGCTTCCTGTTGCAGGCCGAAGTGCGCCGGCACCACGAGGCCATCGGCCAGGGCGATGCGCTCAACGATGTGGTCCTGCACCCCGGCAAATCGACGCGGATGATCGAGTTCGAGATCTACATCGATGGCCAGTTCGTCTGCAGCCAGAAGGCCGACGGCCTGATCGTCGCCACCCCGACCGGCTCGACCGCCTATGCGTTGTCGGCGGGCGGCCCGATCATGCACCCCAAGCTCGACGCCATCGTCATCGTGCCGATGTACCCGCATACCCTGTCGGGCCGGCCTATCGTGGTGGACGGCAACAGCGAACTGAAGATCGTCGTGGCCAAGGACCTGCAGATCTATCCGCAGGTCTCCTGTGACGGCCAGAACCACTTCACCTGCGCCCCCGGCGACACCATCACGGTGAGCAAGAAGCCGCAGAAACTGCGCCTGATCCATCCGCTGGACCACAATTACTACGAAGTCTGCCGTACCAAACTCGGCTGGGGCAGCCGCCTTGGCAGCAGGGACGACTGATGCTCGATCCGGCGCGAAGTTTCGACATCATCGGTGACGTGCATGGTTGTGCGCTGACCCTTGAACGCCTGCTCGACGCCCTGGGTTACAAGCGTGTGGCGGGCGTCTGGCGCCACCCACGGCGCCAGGCACTGTTCCTCGGCGACATCGTTGACCGTGGGCCGCGTATCCGTGAGGCCTTGCACATCGTGCACGACATGGTCGAGGCCGGTCAGGCGTTCTGCATCATGGGCAACCATGAGTACAACGCCCTGGGCTGGGTTACCCCGGCCCTGCCCGGCAGCGGCAAGGCCCATGTGCGCGAGCACACGCCACGTCACGCCCGGCTGATCGACGAGACCCTGACCCAGTTCGCCCACCACCCCGGCGACTGGCATGACTTCGTCAACTGGTTCTATGAATTGCCGCTGTTCGTCGACGCCGGGCGCTTCCGCCTGGTGCACGCCTGCTGGGACCCCCGGTTGATCGAGCCGCTACGCCAGCAATACCCGAATGGGCGCATCGACCAACACTTCATCCAGGCCTCGGCCGTGCCCGGCAGTTTCGCCGCCACGGTGTGCAATCGCCTGCTGCGGGGCACCGACATGCGCCTGCCGGACGGGCTGACCCTGACCGGTGGCGATGGCCTGACCCGCGCCTTCTTCCGCACCAAATTCTGGGAAGAAGACCCGCAAACCTATGGCGATATCGTGTTCCAGCCCGATGCCCTGCCCGAGGCAGTCGCCAGCACGCCGCTCAGCCATACCCAGAAGAACGCCCTGCTGCGCTACGCCGAGGACCAACCCTTGCTGTTCGTCGGCCATTACTGGCGCAGCGGCCGCCCGGCGCCGATACGCGACAACCTGGCCTGCCTGGACTACAGCGCCGTGCTCTATGGCAAGCTGGCAGCCTATCGGCTGGATGATGAAACCCGTATCGACCCGCACAAGTTCGTCTGGGTCGACGTCGATCGCCCACAGGCCAATCAATGAACATAATCGAAGTGATGCGCCTGCCGCTGTCGGTCGACCTCAGCGGCTTCGTCCATCTGCTGCAGCGATTGCAGGTGCCGCACCGGGTCAGCGAAGAAGGCGATGCCCAGGTGCTCTGGGCGCCCGATACCCTGGCCGAAGACGTGCTGCAACTCTACCAGCGCTTCCCGGACGGCAACGCCGACCTTGAGCTTGCCCAGGCGCCAATGGCAGCGGCCTCAACCGCGACTGCCGCCACCCAGCCCTCCCTGAAGGACCAGGCAAAAGCCTGCAAGGTCACCACCGTGATCCTGCTGCTGTGCTTCATCGTCGCGGGCCTCACCAGCCTTGGCGAAAACTTCTCGACCATCGGCTGGTTCACCTTCCTCGATTTCCGCGTACAAGGCGACTACCTGTACTTCACCCCACTGGCCCAAGGCCTCGCCGAGGGCCAATGGTGGCGCCTGGTGTCACCGATGCTGCTGCACTTCGGCGTGCTGCACCTGGCCATGAACAGCCTGTGGTACTGGGAGCTGGGCAAGCGCATCGAACTGCGCCAGGGCCCGTGGCTGTTGCTGGGCCTGACCCTGTTGTTCAGCCTGGTGTCCAACCTGGCCCAGCACTACACCAGCGGCCCGAGCCTGTTCGGCGGCCTGTCTGGCGTGCTCTACGGCTTGCTTGGGCATATCTGGCTGTACCAGTGGCTGGCGCCCAACCCGCACTTCAACCTGCCCAAGGGCGTGCTGGTGATGATGCTTATCTGGCTGGTGGTGTGCCTGACCGGGGTGGTCGGCCAGCTCGGCTTTGGCCAGATCGCCAATGCCGCCCACGTTGGCGGGTTGCTCATCGGATGCCTGACAGGGCTCTTGGGTGGCGGGATGGCCCGGCGTAAACTGTCGGCTTGAATTAGGAGACGCTATGTCCACTTTCGCGCAAATGATCGAAAACATTACCCCCGAAATCTACGAGAGCCTGAAAACGGCCGTGGAGATCGGTAAATGGTCCGATGGCCGCAAGCTCACTGTCGAACAGAAAGAGCTGTCGTTGCAGGCCGTGATCGCCTGGGAGATGCAAAACCTCCCCGAAGATCAGCGCACCGGTTACATGGGCCCGCAGGAATGCGCGTCGAAGTCGGCGCCGATCGCTAACATTCTGTTCAAGTCGGACTCGGTACATTGATCGAACTCGCTCGTGGCTCTTTGAGCAAGATGGCAGTGCGCCTGGAAGCACCGGTCGTGCAATACAGCTTTCGCCTGGGTGAGGAGCAGGTACCGGTCAACCCGTTGATCGGCCAGCGCCTGCGCCTGGAGTACCTCGGCGCCATTCATTGCAGCCATTGCGGCAAGCGCACCAAGACCAGCTTCAGCCAGGGTTACTGCTACCCGTGCATGACCAAGCTGGCCCAGTGCGACATTTGCATCATGGCCCCGGAACGCTGCCACTACGACGCCGGCACCTGCCGCGAGCCGTCCTGGGGCGAGCAGTTCTGCATGACCGACCACGTGGTCTACCTGGCCAACTCGTCGGGGGTCAAGGTCGGCATCACCCGCGCCACCCAACTGCCCACCCGCTGGCTCGACCAGGGTGCCAGCCAGGCCCTGCCGATCATGCGCGTGGCCACCCGCCAGCAATCAGGTCTGGTCGAAGACGTGCTGCGCAGCCAGGTACCCGACCGCACCAACTGGCGTGCACTGCTCAAGGGCGACGCCGAAGTGCTGGACCTGGTCGCCATCCGCGAACAGATCTTCGATGCCTGCGCCGACGGCCTGCGCGAGCTGCAGGCACGCTTTGGCCTGCAGGCGCTGCAGCTGCTGCCGGATGCCGAAGTGGTGCAGATGCGTTACCCGGTCGAGGCCTACCCGACGAAGATCGTCAGCTTCAACCTGGACAAGAACCCGGTGGTGGAAGGCACGCTGCTGGGCATCAAGGGCCAGTACCTGATTTTCGACACCGGCGTGATCAACATTCGCAAGTACACGGCCTACCAGTTGGCCGTGCTCCAGTAAAAAGGACCTGCACATGCGTACCGAACAACCGCAAGTGATCTACCTCAAGGACTACCAGGCGCCCGAGTACCTGATCGACGAGACGCACCTGACCTTCGAGCTGTTCGAGGACCACACCCTGGTCCATGCGCAACTGGTCATGCGCCGCAACCCGGCACGCGGTGCCGGCCTGCCGCCACTGGTGCTCGACGGCCAGCAGCTCGAACTGCTGCGCGCCTCGCTGGACGATCAGGAGCTGCAGCCAAGCGACTACCAGCTTGAAGCCGACAGCCTGACGGTCCACCCCAAGGCCGAGCGCTTCACCCTCGACACCAGCGTGAAGATCCACCCCGAGAGCAACACCGCGCTGGAAGGCCTGTACAAGTCCGGCAAGATGTTCTGCACCCAGTGCGAGGCCGAGGGCTTTCGCAAGATCACCTATTACCTCGACCGCCCGGATGTGATGAGCACCTTCACCACCACGGTGATCGCCGAGCAGCATCGCTACCCGGTGCTGCTGTCCAACGGCAACCCGATCGGCAGCGGGCCGGCTGAAGAGGGCCGGCACTGGGCGACCTGGGAAGACCCGTTCATGAAACCGGCCTACCTGTTCGCCCTGGTGGCCGGCGACCTGTGGTGCGTCGAGGACAGCTTCACGCGCCAGTCGGGCCGCGACGTGACCCTGCGTATCTACGTCGAACCCGAGAACATCGACAAGTGCGACCACGCCATGGTCAGCCTGAAGAAGTCCATGCGCTGGGACGAGGAAGTCTACGGCCGTGAGTATGACCTGGACATCTTCATGATCGTCGCGGTCAATGACTTCAACATGGGCGCCATGGAAAACAAGGGCCTGAACATCTTCAACTCGAGCTGCGTGCTGGCCCGCGCCGAAACCGCCACCGACGCCGCCCACCAGCGGGTCGAAGGCGTGGTCGCCCACGAGTACTTCCACAACTGGTCGGGCAACCGCGTAACTTGCCGCGACTGGTTCCAACTGTCGCTCAAGGAAGGCTTCACGGTGTTCCGCGACGCCGAGTTCAGCGCCGACATGAACTCGCGCACGGTCAAGCGCATCGAGGACGTCGCCTACCTGCGTACCCACCAGTTCGCGGAAGATGCCGGCCCCATGGCCCACCCGGTACGCCCGGACAGCTTCATCGAAATCTCCAACTTCTACACCCTGACCGTGTACGAGAAGGGTGCCGAAGTGGTGCGCATGGTCCGCACCCTGCTGGGCGCCGAGGGCTTCCGCAAGGGCAGCGACCTGTACTTCGAACGCCACGATGGCCAGGCGGTGACCACCGACGACTTCATCAAGGCCATGGAAGATGCCAACGGCGTCGACCTGACGCAGTTCAAGCGCTGGTACAGCCAGGCCGGCACGCCGCGCCTTGAGGTGAGCGAAGCCTATGACGCGGGTGCCCAGACCTACAGCCTGACGTTCCGCCAGAGCTGCCCGCAGACGCCGGACAAGGCCGACAAATTGCCGTTCGTGATCCCGGTCGAACTGGGCCTGCTGGATGCCGAAGGCAACGACCTGTCACTGCGCCTGGCCGGCGAAGCCGCCGCTGCCGGCAGCAGCCGCGTGCTGTCGGTGACCGAGGCCGAGCAGACCTTCACCTTCGAAGGCATCACGGCCAAGCCGCTGCCCTCGCTGCTGCGTGGTTTCAGCGCGCCGGTGAAGCTGAGCTTCCCGTATGACCGCGACCAGCTGATGTTCCTCATGCAGCATGACAGCGACGGCTTCAACCGCTGGGAAGCGGGCCAGCAACTGTCGGTGCAGGTGCTGCAGGAGCTGATTGGCCAGCATCAGCGCGGCGAAGCGCTGAAGCTCGACCAGCGTCTGATCACTGCGCTGGGCACCGTGCTGGGCAACACGTCGCTGGACGCTGCCATGGTCGCCGAGATGCTGTCGCTGCCGGGCGAGGCCTACCTCACCGAGATCAGCCAGGTGGCCGACGTCGATGCCATCCACGCCGCCCGCGAGTTCGCTCGCCAGCAGATCGCCGAGCAGTTGTTCGATGGCCTGTGGGCGCGCTATCAGGCGCACCGCGAGGCCTCGCGCAGCACGGCCTACGTCGCTTCGGCCGAGCACTTCGCCCGCCGCAGCCTGCAGAACATCGCCCTGTCGTACCTGATGCTGAGCGGCAAGCCGCAGGTGCTGGAAGCGACCCTGGAGCAGTTCGACCAGTGCGACAACATGACCGAACGCCTGACGGCCCTGGCGGTACTGGTCAACTCGCCGTTCGAGGCTGAGCGGGCCAAGGCGCTGGCAACCTTTGCCGAGCACTTCAAGGACAACCCGCTGGTCATGGACCAGTGGTTCAGCGTGCAGGCCGCCAGCTCACTGCCGGGCGGGCTGGCGCGGGTCAAGGCGCTGATGCAGCACCCGGCGTTCACCCTGAAAAACCCGAACAAGGTGCGCGCGGTGGTTGGTGCCTTTGCCGGGCAGAACCTGGTCAACTTCCATGCGGCGGATGGTTCGGGCTATCGCTTCCTGGCAGACCTGGTGATCGAGCTGAATGCGCTGAACCCGCAGATTGCTTCGCGTCAACTGGCACCGCTGACCCGCTGGCGCAAGTATGACGCTGCGCGTCAGGCGTTGATGAAGGGCGAACTGGAGCGGATCCTCGCTTCTGGGGCGCTGTCCAGTGATGTGTATGAAGTGGTGAGCAAGAGCCTGGCTTGATTGCCAGTGGGGCCGCAAAGCGGCCCCAGCCTTTCATGTGCTTAACAAAACATAACGTCCCGCTCGTTGTATCCGCGCAACGTTCCCCGCTACGATCCCCTCAAGCTATTGCAGGCCTCTACCACAGGCTTTTCGCAGTACCTGCAAGGCATTGACCCACTAAGAAGAACACAACAGGGGACAGTCATGAGGGAGCAGCTGATGGCGCAGCCCAGGCGTGGTGCCTGGCCGCTGGCCGCCGGTGCGATGCTGGCGCTGGCATTGGGAATGTGGACGGGCAGCGTCGAAGCCGCTGCCGCCGACGAATACTCGACCGAATCGGCCAAGGCCAGCCAGAGCCTGCTGATCGACGCCGTCCACGCCGGCAAGCGCCTGGTAGTGGTGGGCGATCGCGGTCATATCCTGTTCTCCGACGACCAGGGCAAGACCTGGACCCAGGCGCGGGTGCCCACCCGGCAACTGCTCACCGCCGTGTTTTTTCTCGACGACAAGCGTGGCTGGGCAGTCGGCCATGATGCGCAGATCCTCGCCAGCACCGACGGCGGCGCGACCTGGAGCAAGCAGTTCGAAGACCTTACCCGTGAAGCCCCGTTGCTCGATGTCACCTTCCTCGACGCCCAGCACGGTTTTGCCGTAGGTGCCTATGGCGCCTTGCTGGAAACCCGCGACGGCGGCCAGCACTGGCAGGACGTCGCCGAGCGGCTGGACAACCCCGACCAGTTTCACCTCAACGGCATCGCCGTGATCAAGGAAGCCGGCCTGTTCATTGTCGGCGAGCAGGGCAGCATGTTCCGCTCCAGCGACAACGGCCAGGCCTGGGCCAAGGTCGACGGCCCTTACGATGGCTCGTTGTTCGGCGTGATCGGCACCGCCCAGCCGCAGACCCTGCTGGCCTACGGCCTGCGCGGCAACCTGTTCCGTTCAACGGACTTCGGTGACAGCTGGCAGCCGATCGCGCTCAAGGCCGCGCGCGGCGCACTCGAATTCGGCCTGGCAAGCGCTACGCTTGTCGAGGATGGCAGCGTGGTGCTGGTCGGTAACGGCGGCAGTGTGTTGCGCAGCCATGACGACGGGCAAACTTTCAGCGTCTACAACCGCGCCGACCGCATCGCCCTGGCCGGCGTCACTGGCCTGTCCACGGGCGGCTTGCTGCTGGTGGGGCAGGGTGGTGTGCACCTGGCCACCGCCGAAGGTGCCGACCAGGCTGCCGAGGAGCCGCGCCCATGACCAGCAGGGAGAGCATCACCATGCACCCGCATCATCAGGACAAGGCCACGCTGCTCGAACGCCTGATCTTCAACAATCGCCCCGTGGTCATCGCCCTGTGCGTGCTGGTCAGCATTTTCCTGTTCTGGCAGGCCACGCAGATTCGCCCCTCGACCAGCTTCGAAAAAATGATCCCGCTCGAACACCCGTTCATCGAGCAGATGATGGAGCACCGCAACGACCTGGCCAACCTCGGCAATACCGTGCGTATTTCCGTGGAGGCGGTCAACGGCGACATCTTCGACAAGGACTACATGGAGACCCTGCGCCAGATCCATGACGAGGTGTTCTACATCCCCGGTGTCGATCGCGCCGGGCTGAAGTCGCTGTGGAGCCCCAGCGTGCGCTGGACCGAAGTGACCGAAGAAGGCTTCTCCGGTGGCGAGGTGATCCCCAATACCTACAATGGCTCGGCCGAAAGCCTCGACGCGTTGCGCGACAACGTGCTCAAGTCCGGCCAGGTCGGGCGCCTGGTGGGTAACAACTTCAAGTCCACTATCGTTGACGTGCCGCTGCTGGAGAGCTACCCCGACCCGCAGGACCAGGGCAAGCAGGTCAAGCTCGACTACCAGCAGTTCTCGCATCAGCTGGAAGAAAAGATCCGCGACAAGTTCCAGGCACAGAACCCCAACGTGAAGATCCATATCGTCGGCTTCGCCAAGAAGGTCGGCGACCTGATCGACGGCCTGGTGATGGTGGTGATGTTCTTCGGCGTGGCCCTGGCCATCACCTGTGTGCTGCTGTACTGGTTTACCTGGTGCATCCGCAGCACCATCGCCGTGCTCATCACCACCCTGGTGGCGGTGGTCTGGCAACTGGGGTTGATGCATGCGGTGGGCTTCGGCCTGGATCCGTATTCGATGCTGGTGCCCTTCCTGATCTTCGCCATCGGCATTTCCCATGGGGTGCAGAAGATCAACGGCATCGCCCTGCAGTCCAGCGACGCCGACAACGCCCTGACTGCGGCCCGGCGCACCTTCCGCCAGCTGTTCCTGCCCGGGATGATCGCCATCTTCGCCGATGCCGTGGGCTTCATCACCTTGCTGATCATCGACATCGGGGTCATCCGCGAGCTGGCCATCGGCGCTTCGATCGGTGTCGCGGTCATCGTCTTTACCAACCTGATCCTGCTGCCGGTGGCGATCTCCTATGTCGGCATCAGCAACAAGGCCGTCGAGCGCAGCAAGAAGGATGCGACCCGTGAACACCCGTTCTGGCGCCTGCTGGCCAACTTCGCCAGTGCCAAGGTGGCGCCGGTGTCGATTGGCCTGGCCTTGGTGATGTTCGCCGGTGGCCTGTGGTACAGCCAGAACCTGAAGATCGGCGACCTCGACCAGGGCGCTCCGGAACTGCGCCCGGACTCACGCTACAACCAGGACAACAACTTCATCATCAGCAACTATTCGACCAGCTCGGACGTGCTGGTGATCATGGTCAAGACGCCGTCGGAAAGCTGCTCGATCCACTCGACAATGGCGCCGATCGACGAGCTGATGTGGACCATGGAGAACACCCCGGGCGTGCAGTCGGCGATCTCGCTGGTGACCGTGTCCAAGCAGGTGATCAAGGGCATGAACGAGGGCAGCCTGAAATGGGAAACCCTGTCGCGCAACCCGGACGTTCTCAACAACTCCATCGCCCGCGCCGACGGCCTGTACAACGCCGACTGCTCGCTGGCGCCGGTGCTGGTGTTCCTCAACGACCACAAGGCCGAGACCCTGGAACGGGTTACCGCCGCCGCCAAGGCCTTTGCCGACAGCTACAACAAGGAAGGCCTGCAGTTTTTGCTGGCAGCCGGCAACGCCGGGATCGAGGCGGCCACCAACGAGGTCATCAAGTCGGCCGAGCTGACCATTCTGGTGCTGGTGTACATCTGCGTGGCGGTGATGTGCCTGATCACCTTCCGCTCGTTCGCCGCGACCTTGTGCATCGTCCTGCCGCTGGTGCTGACATCGGTGCTGGGTAATGCACTGATGGCCTACATGGGCATTGGCGTGAAGGTCGCCACCTTGCCGGTAGTGGCCTTGGGCGTGGGCATTGGCGTGGACTACGGCATCTACATCTACAGCCGCCTGGAAAGCTTCTTGCGCGCAGGCCTGCCGCTGCAGGAGGCCTACTACGAAACCCTGCGTTCGACTGGCAAGGCCGTGTTGTTCACGGGGTTGTGCCTGGCCATTGGCGTGTGCACCTGGATCTTCTCGGCGATCAAGTTCCAGGCCGACATGGGCCTGA
This sequence comes from Pseudomonas sp. SWRI68, assembly GCF_014269165.1. Classification (NCBI taxonomy): domain Bacteria; kingdom Pseudomonadati; phylum Pseudomonadota; class Gammaproteobacteria; order Pseudomonadales; family Pseudomonadaceae; genus Pseudomonas; species Pseudomonas sp. SWRI68. Next base: position 123,349 of record NZ_JABWRU010000009.1, read on the forward strand.
TGCTGACCTTCATGCTGCTGTGGAACATGTTCGGTGCGCTGTGGCTGCTGCCGGCGCTGGCGCGGTTCCTGATCAAGCCCGAGAAGATGGTGGGCAAGGAGGGTGGGTCGATTTTCGCCCACTGATTGCTGTATCTGGGGGCCGCATTGCGGCCCCAGGGTTATAATGCCGGCACTTCTCTAACTGGTATCCCCATGTCCCCCCTTGCCACCGCCCTCGCAGCCTGCGACATGCTGCTGATCGACGGCCTGCACGCCTTCGACTTCACCGCCAACGAAACCGGCCTCACCGTCGAATGCATGGACGGCCGCCAGCTGCGCCGCTGGGCCTTCACCGCCGAACAGGTCGCCGCCGCCATCGCCACGGGTGACGAGTGGCAGCTCAGCGATGCCCAGGGCGAGCATCGTCTAGTCTGTATGAGTGCCTTTCGTGCCCCGGATGAAGACGACGATGAAGCGAATCTGGACGAGCCTGCTGACCGCTAGCCTGATGACCCTGACCCTCAATGCCCAGGCTGCCACACTGCTGGTGGGCAGCTACACCGATGGCGCCAGCCAAGGTATCTACCGCTACCGGTTCGACAGCACGACAGGCCATATCGACCCCACCCCGCAACAGGTGGTCAAGAGCGTGAGCCCCTCCTGGCTGGTGCTCTCGGCCGACCAGCGGCAACTGTTCGCCGTCAACGAAACCGTTCAGGGCCACGTCAGCAGTTTCAGCGTGAGCAGCAAAGGCGAGATCAAACCCCTCAACCAGGTGGCCAGCCGGGGCGACGAGCCAACCCACGCCAGCCTCAGCCGCGACCAGCGCTACCTGTTCGTTGCCAATTACGCGGTCAAGCCAGACCCCGGTGGCAGCCTGGTGGTGATCCCGGTGGCCAAGGACGGCAAGCTCAAGGCGGTGGTGCAGCAGGCCCGGCACAAGCCAAGTGGCGCCAACCCCGAACGCCAGGCCGGCGCCCATGTGCATTCGCTGGTGCTGTCGCCGGATGGGCAGCACCTGTATGCCAGCGACCTGGGCGCCGACAAGGTGTTCATCTATCGCTACGATGGCGCCAGCGCGGACCACCCACTGACCCCGGCGATTCCTGCTTCAGTGGCCTTGCCGCCGGGCAGCGGCCCGCGCCACCTGCTGTTCGACGGCAAGGGGCGACACGCTTACCTGACCCTGGAAATGAGCGCCGAGGTGGTGATGTTCGATGTTCAGGAAGGCAACCTTGTCGAACGCCAGCGCCTGCCCCTGACCGAGCGCCAGGATGCCGCGGCGAAAGCAAGTGGTGGCTTGCACCTGTCGGCGGACGGGCGCTTCCTGTATGTCAGCAATCGGGGCACGGCCAACGAGATCGTGGCGTTCAGCGTAGGTAAGGATGATGGCCAACTGGCGTTCTTGCAGCGCCGTTCGGTCGAAGGTGATCACCCTCGGGAATTTGCCCTGGACCCCAGCGACAACTTCCTGCTCGTGGCCAACCAGAAGAGTAACCAGATTGTGGTCATGCGCCGCGATCCGCGTAGCGGCAAACTGGGGGACACGGTGCAGACGCTGCCACAGGATGCGCCGTCGGACCTGAAATTCATCGAGTGACTATCGATCAGCGTGATAATGGTTACTGTCGCAATGAATTTCTAGCGGCGACCTTGGCGGCGTAAGTTTGACCCAAGGCCCAAACGGGCCAACGTCAAACCACCGCCGTCGAGGTAAGCCCAGATGAACTTCAATCTCTTCCCGGTCATCGCCGCATCCGCCATCTCCGCTTCGGTCGTGCTGCCGGCACAGGCCCATGCCGACACCAGCAGCAAGGTGTCCAGTACCCACAGCTATACCGAGCAGTACCTGCGCCAGAGCGCGCATTTCCATGCAGCCTTGAGTGGCAAGCACGGCCACTGAGCACTACCCGGCTTTTGTGTAGGAGCGGCCTTGCGTCGCGAACAGGGCTGCGCAGCGGCCCCAGCAATCTGTGTAGCGACACAGAACTTGGGGCCGCTACGCGCCCCTTTCGCGACGCAAGGCCGCTCCTACACAAGGGCCGTGTCAGGTCACTTGGCCATGACAGCCTTGAACAGGTCCGACGCCAGCCACCCCTCCAGCCAGCTCCGCACCCGCGGATAAGCCGCCTCGGCGAACCACTGCGGCTCGACCCCGGCAAACTGGCGCATCAGGGGCAGCAACGCGGCGTCGGCCAGGCTCGGATGATCGGCCAGCAGGTAAGCCCGGCCTTCAAGCAGTACTTCAAGCGCTGCCAGCCAGGTTTCGGCCTGCTGGCGGTAGTGCTCGCGGGAATGCTCAGGGTATCGCTCGGCGTACTTGTACAGGTTCACCTGCGCCTTGAACGTGGAGTCGTTACGGGCGATCAGCGCCTCGGCCTGTTGCGCCGCCGCCGGGTCCGCCCGTAGCCGCCAGTCCTGCGGGTCGTTGCGTTCCAGCGCCCAGCGCATGATGTCCAGGCTCTCCTCCAGCACGCCGGTACCGGTGTCCAGCACCGGCACCGTACCCTTGGGCGACAACGCCAGCAGCGCGGCCGGTTTGTTCTTCATCGCCACTTCCTCGACCCGTACTTCGCACCCGGCATAGCGCAGGGCCAGGCGCGCGCGCATGGCCCAGGGGCAGCGGCGGAACGAGTAGAGGATCACCCGCACACCTCGACGTCACTCAGGCCGTTGCCCTGGCGGCGCACCTGGATCTGCACCGGGATGCGTTCATGCATCTCCTGCACGTGGGAGATCACCGCGACCTTGCGGCCCTGAGCCTGCAAGCCGTCGAGGGCATCCATGGCCAGTTGCAGTGATTCTGGGTCGAGGCTGCCGAAGCCTTCGTCGATGAACAACGATTCGATGCGCAGGGTGCTCGAGGCCATCGATGCCAGGCCCAGTGCCAGGGCCAGCGATACCAGGAAGGTTTCACCGCCCGACAGCGAATGCACCGAGCGCAGCTCGTCGCCCATCTCGGTGTCCAGCACCAGCAGGCCCAGGGCACTGCCGCCGCGCTTGAGGCGGTAGCGACGCGCCAGTTGGCGCAACTGGCTGTTGGCATGGTGCAGCAGCAGGTCGAGGTTGTAACCCTGGGCGATCTTGCGGAACACATCGCCAGAGGCCGAACCGATCAACGCATTCAGGCGCGCCCAGCGCTGCCATTGCTGATGGGCCTGTTCGATGTCCTCTGCCAGCGCCTGATACGCCAGTTGGCGACGCTGGTCTTCGGCCTGGGCGGCGCGCAGCTCGGCGCACTGCTGTTCATGGTTGGCCAGCAACGTGCGCAGAGCTGCGAGGGACTGCTCAAGGTCTTCGGCCGTGGCCTCGACGCTGGCTTGCGCGGTATGTTGCTGCAGGCGCTGTTCACGCTCCTGCAACAGCACGCGGCCTTGTTCGATGGCCTTTTGTGCAACTTGCAGGTGCTGGCGCAGTTCGCCCACTTGTGCGTCGTCCATGGCCAGCAGGCGGTCGAGGCCGCTATCGTCGAGCTCGGGGTGTGCGGCGCGCCACTGAGCGATTTCACCCTGCAACTGCTGGTGTTCGTGGTCCAAAGCCTGCTGGCGGGCGCTATTGGCCTTGAGTTCGCCGGCCAGCTGCAGGGCATGAGTGCGGGCCTGTTGCAACTGTTCGGCAGTCTCGGCTTCGCCTGTGCGGGCGTGCTCTACCTGTTGCTCCAGATGGCGTTGCCAGTCCTCGGCACGCGGGTGTTCACCCAGCAGCTCGGCCAGGGCGGCGCGGGCCTTGTCCATCTGTTCGGCCAGCCCGCTGACCTGCAGTTGCAGTTCTTGCTGGCGCTGCACGCGGGTTTGCTGCTGGTCGTGCAGGCGCTCCAGCTGTTGCAGGCGCTGCTGATGTTCTTGCAGTTCGTCCTTTTGCTGGTCCAGCTGTTGCTGGCGCTGGGCGATCTGCTGGTCGAGGCTGAGGAAGGCCTGCGCCGGCTCATCGCGCAGGGCCTGCAGCACAGGGGGCGGCAGCAGGTTGGCAAAATCGGCCAAGGCCTGCTCAAGGCGTTCCTGGTCTGCGGCCAGGGCTTGGTGCTGCTGGTCCAGGCGGCGTTGTGCCTGCTGTTGGGCTTCGCTCGCGGCTTGCAACTGCTGATTGAGGCGGGTGGCATCCCTTTGCAGGGTCAGCAGCGTGGCTTGGCGCTGTTCGTCACGGCCGATTTCCTGGTCGAGGCGGCGCAGTTGGCTGTCCAGCCAGGCACTGCGGGCCGTGTCTTCATGGGCACTGAGTGCGGGCCACAGGGCATGGGCCGCCAGTTGCTCGGCCAGGGGCTGCAACTGCTCACTCAGTTGCGCCTGTTGATGCTGATACTCCTTGATCTGGCCATTGACCACACCCACCTGGGTGCGCAACTCGATCAGGCGGCTATTGAAGCGCTCGACCTGTGCCAGGGCCGTGGCTTCTTCGGCCTGGTCATGCCGGCCCAGGCTTTGCAGCAGCGCTTCGGGCTGATGGAAGGGATGCTCGGCGCTGCCACAGACCGGGCAGGGTTCGCCCTCGTGCAATTGCGCACGCAGTTCTTCGACGCTGGTGCTGCGCGCCAGGCGCTGACGTTCCAGCAGTTGCCGGGTGAGCGCCAGCGCCTGCTCGGCAGCTTCAAGCTCGGCCTTGGCGGCGGTGCCTTCGCCAATCAGTTGCTGGCGTTGCTGCAGGGCCAGTTGCTGGCGTTCGCGCAGTGACTGGATACCCTGTTGCAGCTCCTGCTCGCGGGCATGCAGGCGCGACAGTTGCTCCACGGCACGTTGCTGTTTGCGGTTTTCCTGCAGCATGCCGCCCAGCAGGTCGAGCTGTTCGGCCAAGGCCTGGGGCTCTGCTGCGGCTTCGCGGAACAGCACTTCGAGTGCGTCGCGCTGGGTTTGCAACTGCGCATTGGCCTGGCTGGCCTGGGCCTGCAGGCCCGGCAGCTCTTCGCCGCCCTGGTTCAGGCGGTTGCCGATCTGCAGCAACTGTTGCAGCTGTGGGCGATAAGCCTGCCAGGCGCTGGTGAGGGCAGCCAGGGGGGCACTCTCGGCCAGGGCAGTATCGATCTGCGCCAGTTGCTGCTGGCTGCGCTGCTGGTGCTCGGCCAACTGCTGCAGTTGTTGCTCGAGCTCGGCGGCGGCCAGGTCGGCCTGCTGGCCGGCCTGGCGGGCCTTGGTCAGTTCTTGCTCCAGGCGGGTGAGGGTGTCTTGCTCGGCGAAGGCCTGGCGCAGGCGCGGGGCGTTGTCGCCCTGGCTGGCCTGGGCCTGGCTCAGCGCCTGACGGGCTGATTCGAGGGCCCGTTCAAGTTCGCCGATGCGGCCTTGCAGGTCGCTCTGCTGGCGGTGTTGTTCGCTGAGCTCGCTGGCCAACGGCGCGAGCTGCGCCGCCAGGGCCTGCTGACGGTGGAACTGGTGGCGCTGGGGCGCCAGGCGCTCCAGGCGCTCCAGGTCCAGGCGCTGATCGGTGAGGTGCTGCCAAGCCTGCTCGGCGGCCTGCAATGCTGAGCTGGCTTCGCCCTGCTGTACCTGCAGCTGGCGCTGTTCATCGAGCCAGGTACGTTGTTGCTCGAGCTGGCGCTCTTGCGCCTGGTCGGCCTTGAACTGCTGCTGTGCCTGCTCCAGGCGCTGGTCGAGTTCGGCGCGGGCATCGCTCGGCATGGGCAGCAGGTGGCTGGCGCGGTCCTTCAGGGCACTGTGCGCCTCGCCGGCCTCGCGGGCCTTGCTGAAGGCACGCTGGCCAAGGCGGGTATAGATCGCCGTGTTGGTGAGCTTTTCCAGCAGTTCGCTGCGTTCCTTGTCGTCGGCCTTGAGGAAGGCGCCGAACTCGCTCTGGGCCAGCATCACCGCGCGGGTGAACTGCTCGAAGTTCAGGCCCAGGCGCGCTTCGACCAGTTGCTTGTATTCCTGCTTGCCACTGGCCAGTACCTGCTCGCTGTCCAGGTCATAAAAGCTCTGGCGGCTGTGCTGCAGTTTACCGTTGGCCTTGTCGCGGGCGCGGTTGGCTTCCCAGCGGGCACGGTAGCGACGGCCGTCGATGCCGACGAAGTCGACTTCGGCGAAACCGCTGCCGGTGCCTCGGCGCACCAGGTTGCGTGGGTCGGAGGTCGGGATCTCGCCGTCGGCGTCCGGCACCTTGGCTTCGCGGCCAATGTCGTTGAGCCGGGGGACAGTGCCGAACAGGGCCAGGCACAGGGCATCGAGCAGCGTGCTCTTGCCGGCGCCAGTCGGGCCGGTGATGGCGAACAGGCCGGCGCTGGCCAGCGGCTCGGCGGTGAAATCGATGTCGATCGGGCCGGCCAGGGATGCCAGGTTCTTCAGGCGGATGGCGAGAATCTTCATGGCTGTTCCTCTTCCAGCTGTGCGTCCTGCAACAGCAGGGCGAAGTCGGCCAAGGCCTGTTCATCGGCGGGGTTGCCGTAGGCTTGCTCCCAGGCGCGGCTGAACAGGTCTTGCGGGGTCATCTGGGACAGTTCGACGAAGGCCAGGTCGTCGTCCTCGGCGCTGGCGCGCCCGGCATATTCGGCGCCAATGCGGATCAGCCGCACGGCTTTGCCTTGCAGGGCGCCTTCGATTTGCTGGCGCAGGTCGGGCTGCGGTTCGTCCAGCACGACGCGCACTTCGAGCCAGGGCTGGCGGTTAGGGTCTTCGAGCAGGTCGATCACCGGCAGTTCGGCCAGCTGTGCCAGCAGCTCGCCGAGCGGTGCCGGGCCGATGCGTTGCAGGGCCACGGCGCGAGGCACCGGGCGCGCTTCGACGCTGACCAGCTCGGCGCCGTCCAGCTCTACCTCCAGCACCTGGTGCGGGTAGTTGATCTCGGCGAACGACAGTGGGATCGGCGAGCCGCTGTAGCGAATGCGGTCTTCGCGGTTGACCTTCTGCGGCTTGTGCAGGTGGCCCAGGGCGACATAGCTGATGGCCTTGTCGAACAGCTTGGCCGGCAAGGCCTCGGCGTTGCCGATGATCAGGCTGCGCTCGGAGTCTTCCGACACGGCGCCGCCGGCCATGTGGGCATGGCTGATGGCGACCAGCGCCTGGTCCTTCTTGCGTTTTTGCAGGGCGGCGGCAATCAGTTGCTGGTGCACCTGGGTGATGCCTTGCAGGTAATCGTCACCCAGCTGCGGGCCGGTCACTTCCGCGGGGCGCAGGAAGGGCAGCGCCAGGCACCAGGCGCTGATTTTGCCGCGGGCGTTGGTCAGTGGGATCAGCAGGCGCTCGGCATCCAGCTGGCCTTCGTCGAGCCAGTGCACACGGCCCAGGGCGTGGGTGCGCAGGCGGCGCATCAATGCTGCGGGCAGTTCGATGCGCGAGCCGGAGTCGTGGTTGCCGGCGATCATCACGATGTCCAGCTTGGGCTGTTGCTCGTGGGCCTGGACGATGAAGTCGTAGAGGCGCTCCTGGGCTTTGACCGGTGGGTTGACCGTGTCGAAGATGTCGCCGGCGATCAGCAGCGCATCCGGCTGGCGCAGGTGCAGTTGGCCGAGCAGCCAGTGGAGGAAGCAAGCGTGTTCGAAATCGCGTTCCTGGCCGTGCAGGCTTTGGCCCAGGTGCCAGTCGGAGGTATGAAACAGACGCATGGATGACCTGTTGGTGTCGAGTCGAGCAAGCGGGGGGCTTGGCTTGGATGATGGGCGTTGCGCAGAGGGGTATGGTAACTCAATGGTGGGGGAGAGGGGCATGCCTGAGGGGGATTGCCTGTGGGGGAATGGATGTGGGGGTACAGGTGCATGTCATGAGTCTTTCAGCGCCTATCAGATCGAGCGCCGCCCGCGCGGCGCTCGATCTCATAGGCCCTGAGTACGTTGTGGCAAGCACCTGCCAGCCCCGGCGCTCGATCTCATAGGCGCTGAAAATGCCAAGCCCTGCACCCGCTGCAGCCCACATGTCACTTCGGATACAACGGCGGCAACCCCCCCGTATCCCCGGAAGGCAGCAGCACCTGCTCGGCCGGCGGAATGGTACCGATCGCCCGCCACAAATCCTCACCCTGCCAATACTGGCCACTCTCGCTATACAAAGCCCCATTCAGCCCATCCAGCGCATCGGACAACGGCACGAAACGCGCCGCCATCTCCGCCAGCGTCTGCGGTTGCTGGCGTGCCCAGGCGTCGAGCGCCTGGCGCGTGGCCTGCGGGTCGTTGGCCTGGCAGGCGCGCTTGAGGTCGTCCAGCAGGGTGCGTGGGCTGGGGCCTTGTTGCGCGGCGCGCAGCACCGCCGGTTGCGAGCGCGCCCGCCACCACAGGGTGAAGCCCAGCAGCGTAGTCAGGGCCAACACCAGCGTGGCAAGCTGCCAAGGCCACAGCAAGCCGCTGCCAGAACGGCTGTCGCCGACCGGGGTGTCGGCGCTCAGCGCCGGGTTGTCCTGAACGTCCAGGGTTCGCGCCGGCAGGCTGGTGTGCTCGAGGTGATCTTCACGGGTGTTCCACCACGATACTTCCAGCGCTGGCAGGGCCAACTCGCCACTGTGGGTAGGCACCAGAGCCTCACGCTCCTCGCGGTTGGCGGTCATGCCGCGGTCGTTGATTTCGTTGCGCAGCAGCGGCTGGTCGGGGTAGCGGCGCAGGCCGGTGATCTCGGTGGCCGGCAGCGGCGGCAGCTGAGTGCTGGACAAACCGTCAGCGCGCAGGGTGATGTTGCGGGTGAGGGAATCGCCAATCTGCGTCTGCTGGCTGCCTGGGTCGGGGTTCCAGTGCTCTTCAAGGGTCAGGCTGCGTGCGGGCAGCCACGGCGCACCGGCCGGCCAGGCCGCCGGAATCGGGCGCACGGCGAGGCGCAGCGGCAGCGAGCTGACCTGCACCTGGCGGCCGGCACGCGGCGCTGCGGCGGGCGATTGTTCGTCGTCGACGCTGGCGGCGGCGGTGGCGGTAAAGGTCAGGGGGGGGATTTCCAGGCCGCCGCTCTGCTGCGGATAGACGGCATAGCGGGTTTCAATCACCCCGTGGCGCACGCCGTTGATTTCCTTTTCGTAAGTGCGCGACTCGCCCAAAGGCTCGACCTTGGCGTTGTCCAACTGCAGCGGGCTGAGGCTGCTGTCGTCATACAGCGCCACCGAATGGTAGATGCGCAGGGTCAGCACCGCCTGGGCCTGGACATACACATCGGTGCTGTCCAGGGTCGCTTCGATGAACACTTGGGAGGCGCTGTCCTGGCGGCTGGCATCGGCCTGCAGCACTTGCAGGTCGATGGCCTGGCTGCGTGACTGGCCCAGTTGCAGTTCCGGGATGCGCAGGCTGCCGCTGCGCCGTGGCAGCAGGGTGATGATCCAGCGGGTGCTGGCGCGGGTTTCGCCGTCGAGGGTGTGCAGGCTGTTCAACTGACGAGTGCCACGCACCTCGAAGTCGCCCTCCAGGGCACGCAGGTCGGGCTTGCCAAACTGGGTCACGTCCTGGCTTTCGAGGGTCAGTTCCAGGCTTTCGCCGGCGCCCAGGCGGGTACGGTCGACGCTGGCTTGCAGCATCGGTTCGGCCTGGGCCAGCAAGGCCCATAAGAAACCGAGGAGAAAGACGCCGAAGCGACTCATTGTGGGTTGTCCTGATGCAATTGCTGTTCATACCAGAATTTGCGCCGCAGCAGTTCCGCCGGGTTATCGGGGATCTCCCGCAGCCACTGTTCAAGGGCTTGACGCTGTTCGGCGTCGAGGCTGGTGGACACTGGGCGCTGGGGTGGCTGGATGATGTCGTCGGCGGCGCCGCCCTGGTTGCCCGGTGTGGCCTGGCTGTTGTTGCTGCCTTCGCCGGGTTGTTCGGCGTTGGCGTGTTCGTCACTGCCGGGCGTGCCCTGTGCGGGGTTGCTGGCCGAGCTGCTGTTGCCTTCGGTTTCGCTGCCGGGTGTGCCTTGGGCTTCGCTGCTGGCGGCTTGTTGTTCGGCCTTGGCCTCACGCTGTTGCAGCATTTGCTGGACCAGCGCCTGGTTGTCCAGTGCCGGTTGCAGGTCGGGTTGGCGCTCCAGGGCCTGGTCATAGGCGTCCAGCGCGGCTTCCAGCTCACCACTGCGGGCCAGGGCATTGCCTCGATTGTAGTGCGCTGCCGCCGTATTGCCTTCGGAGAAGGCCTGGGCGGCACCGGCGTAATCGCCGGCCTGATACAGCGCCATGCCGCGCCATTGCGCGTCCTGGAAATGGCGCGCGGCGCTGGCCGGGCGGTTCTGTTCGAGCAGGCGCTGGCCTTGCTGGTCGGGGCGCAGCCACAGGTCATTGAACTCGAACGCCTGGCTGGGCTGCGGCAGGGCCAGCAATAGCGGCAGGCAGAACAGCCAGCCGCGACGGCCGGCGCAGGCTGCCAGCAGCAGCAGTGGAATCAGCAACCAGTAGCCCTGGTCTGCCCAGCTATCCAGTTGCAAGGTCTGGCCGTCGTTCCGCAAGGCGCGCGGGTTGTCGAACAGGCCCAGGCCGCGCAGGTCGAGGTCGTCGACCCGGGCATTGCGGTAGCGCCCGCCGGTGCTGCTGACAAATGCCTTGAGGCTGGCGCTGTCCAGGCGTGGCAGCAGGATGCCGCCCTGGTCATCCTTGAGGAATTCGCCGTTGGCCTGCCGCACCGGGGCGCCGTCGCGGCTGCCGATGCCCAGCATCAGCAGGCTTGGGCCCTGGCGGCCGAGGGCCTGGACGATGCCTTGGCGTTCCGCTGCGCTGAGCGAGGAGCCAATCAACAGCAGGCGGCCTTGCCCCAGGCCGCTCTGGGCCAGCAAGGCCAGGCCTTTTTGCACCGCCAGGTCTGCGCGCTGGCCGGGTTTGGGCATGATCGACGGGTCGATCGCCTCCAGCAGGTTGCGGGTGGTACCCAGGTCGTCGGACAGCGGCACCAGGGTGTGGGCGGACCCTGCGTAGACGATCAGTGCGGTCTGGCTGTCGTGGCGGTGTTCGAGCAGGTCGAGGACCTTGCGCCGGGCCTGCTCCAGACGGTTGGGTGGGCTGTCCTCGGCGAGCATCTGTGGGGTGAGTTCAAGCAGGATCACCAGCGGGTCGGCCGGGCGTTGGCGGTTTTCTTCCACGCGTTGCCAGCTCGGCCCGAGCAGCGCCATGACCACCAGTGCCCAGGCCAGGCCCAGCACGACCCAGGGCAGTTTGCTGGTGCTGCCGCTGCCGCCCCCAAGCAGCACGGCATGGAAGGCCGGCGGCAAGATCATCTGCCAGCGCCCGGCGCGTTTGCGCCGGTGCCAAAGCTTGAACAGCAGCCAGCCGAGCAGCGGCACGACCAGCAGCCAGAGGGGGCGCAACCATTGTGGCCAGAGCTCGATCATCGCCGCCTCCTCAGCCGCAGGCGTTTGAGGCGCTGGCGCCATTCCGGATGCGGCTGCAGAAAGCGCGGTTTGCGCAGCAGGCGCTGCAGACGGTTGTCGGGCCATTGCACGGCCACTACCAGCAGCACGCTGAGCAACAGCGCCAGGGCCAGGGGCCAGGCATACAGGGCCTTGGCGGTGCGCGCCTGGGTCGGTTGCTGGGCCACCGGCTCCAATTCGTCGAGGGCGTCGCCGATGGCGTCCAGTTCGGCGCCGTCGTGGGCGCGGAAGTAGGCGCCGTGGGTCATGTCGGCGATTTCCTTGAGCGAGGCTTCGTCCAGGTCAAGGCTCGGGTTGAGGCCCAGCAGGCCAGGAGTGCCGCTGGCCTCGGGGTTGGCACCGATGCCGATGGTATAGATGCGCACGCCTTCCTGGGCGGCCAGGCGGGCGGCGGTCAGCGGGTGGATCTGCCCGCCGTTGTTGGCGCCGTCGGTGATCAGCACCAGCACCCGGCTCTGTGCCGGGCGCTGGCGCAGGCGCTTGACCGCCAGGCCGATGGCGTCACCGATGGCGGTGTTCTTGCCGGCGATGCCGATCTGCGCTTCGTCGAGGAAGGTACGCACGGTACGCCGGTCGAAGGTCAGCGGGGCCTGCAGGTAAGCCTGGCTGCCAAACAGGATCAGGCCGACCCGGTCGCCTTCGCGGTCCTGAAGAAAGTCGCCCAGCAGCGCCTTGACCAGGTCGAGGCGGCTGATCTCGTCGTCCTTCCACTGCATGTCGGGGAAGTCCATCGAGCCCGACACATCCACCGCCACCAGCAGGTCGCGACCGCTGGCCGCCACCGGTACTGGGTCGCCGAGCCATTGCGGGCGGGCTGCGGCCAACAGCAGCAACAGCCAGATGATGACGAAGGGCGCCTGTTGGCGCCAGGTCGGCAGGTTGAGCCGCGCCCGGCGCCCGGCAAGGCCTTCCAGCTCGTTCAGGAAGCCCACCTTGAGCACCGGCTCGCCACTGTCGGCGGCGGGCAGCATCATGCGTGCCAGCCACGGCAGCGGCAGCAGGGCGAACATCCACGGCCAGGCCAGTTCAAACATGCTTGCGGATCCAGGTTTCGACAGCCTGGCTGAGGCCGACGATGGCTTTGTCGTCGAGTTTGCACTCAGGCTTGTAGGCGCCTTCGACCAGCACCATCCAGCGGGTCAGGCCGGCGGCCGGGCAGCGGTTGTCGAGAAATGCCAGCCACTGGCGACCGTTGAGCGTGTGGCTGTTGGCACCGGGGTAGTGGCTGCGGCACAGGCGCTTGAGCAAGCCGTTGATCTGCTGCAGCCAGGCGCCGGCCGGGGCTCCGTCATAGGGGCGCGGCAGGCGAGCAAGTTCGGCCAGGGCGGCCACGCGCACTGGGTCGAGCGGTTGCTCGGCACGCACGATGCGGCGTTTGCCGGGGCGCCAACGGCGCATACGCCACAGGCCCCAGGCAAGCAGCGGCAGCAAGGCCAGCAACACCCACCAACCCGGTGCCGGTGGCCACAGGCCGATTGCCTCTGGGGTGATCAGCGGGTGCAACTGGTCCAGCGGGTTCATTTACTGCTCCCCGCGCGCTGGGCGTTGAGGTACTCGCGCAACTGCTCGATCATCTCGCTTTGGGTGCTCAGCGGCATCAGCACCACGCGCAGCTTCTGTGCCATCAGTTCCCAGCGCTCGATACGCGACTCGGCTTGCTGGCGGTAAGCCTGGCGCAGGCTGGCGTCCAGGGTGTCGAGCTCCAGTTGCGCGCTGCGCTGGGCGAAGCGCAACAGGCCGGCAGCGGGCAAGGCGTGGTCGAGCGGGTCGGAGACGGGCAGCAGCAACAGGTCGCAGTGGCGCGAGAGCATGGCCAGGTGTTGCTCGACCTGGTCGGTCAGCGCGCGTTCGTCGCAGATGATGATCGCCAGGCTGCCAGGGCGCAGCACTTCGCGCGCCCGGCGCAAGGCCAGGCCAAGGCTGTCGGCCTGGGGCGTGGCTTCGGTGTGCAGCGACTGGTTGACCTTGGCCAGGCGGTTGAGCAACTGCAGCAGGCTCTGCTTGCTGCGCCGCGGCTTGATTTCGTGGTGTTCGTTGTCGCCGAACACCAGCCCGCCAATGCGGTCGTTGTGCCCCAGCGCTGCCCAGCCGAACAGTGCTGCGGCCTGGGCTGCCAGTACCGACTTGAACATCAGCCCCGAGCCGAAGAACAGCCGCTGGCTCTGCTCGACCAGAATGAAGATCGGCCGCTCGCGCTCTTCATGGAACAGCTTAGTGTGTGGCTCCTGCGTGCGCGCGGTGACGCGCCAGTCGATGTTGCGCACATCGTCGCCGGCCTGGTAGACGCGCACCTGGTCGAAGTCCACGCCGCGTCCGCGCAGCTTGGAGTGGTGCAGGCCCACCAGCGGGCTGCGCTGGCCGGGCCGGGAAAACAGCTGGATTTCGCGCACGCGGTGGCGCATGTCGATCAGCTCGGCAAGGCCGATACGGATGCCGGGCTCGGCCAGCTGCGCGGTGGGCATGGGCTCAGGCAACGGCGACGACGTCGAGGATACGCTGGACCACCCGGTCCTGGTCGATCCCCGCAGCCTCGGCCTCGAACGACAGGATGATGCGGTGGCGCAGCACGTCGAACAGCACCGCCTGGATATCCTCGGGGCTGACGAAGTCGCGCCCGGCCAGCCAGGCATGGGCACGTGAGCAGCGGTCCAGCGAAATCGAGCCGCGGGGGCTGGCGCCGTAGGCGATCCAGTCGGCCAGTTCGGTGTCGAATTTGGCCGGGGTGCGTGTGGCCATCACCAGTTGCACCAGGTATTCCTCGACGGCGTCGGCCATGTACAGGCCGAGGATTTCCTTGCGCGCGGCGAAGATCGCCTGCTGGCTGACCCGGCGCTCGGGCTTGGTCTCGCCGCCCAGTGCTTCGCCGCGGGCCTGCAGAAGGATGCGCCGCTCCACCGCAGCGTCCGGGAAGCCGATTTTCACGTGCATCAGGAAGCGGTCGAGCTGAGCCTCGGGCAGCGGGTAGGTGCCCTCTTGCTCGATGGGGTTCTGGGTGGCCATGACCAGAAACAGCGGTGACAGGTCGTAGGTACTGCGGCCCACGCTGACCTGACGCTCGGCCATGGCTTCGAGCAGCGCCGACTGGACCTTGGCCGGGGCGCGGTTGATTTCGTCGGCCAGCACCAGGTTGTGGAAGATCGGCCCCTGCTGGAACACGAAACTGCCGGTTTCCGGGCGGTAGATTTCGGTGCCGGTAATGTCGGCAGGGAGCAGGTCGGGGGTGAACTGGATGCGGTGGAACTGCGCTTCGATACCCTCGGCGAGCTCCTTGATGGCCTTGGTCTTGGCCAGGCCCGGGGCGCCCTCGACCAGCATGTGGCCGTCGGCCAGGAGCACGATCAGCAGCCGCTCGACCAGCTTCTCCTGGCCTAGGATCTGGGAGGAAAGAAAGGTGCGCAGCGCGATCAGCGCTTCACGGTGTTCCATCGGCGACGGTTCCTGGTATTGGGCCGCAGGCGCGCTGGGGGGCAGCTGCCTCGGCAAGGGGTGATACTTTAATCTATCCGGGGGGGTGGCGACTAATGGCGGCTGGCAAATTTATCCAGGCCGTCTGAGCATCATGCGTGAGTTGGCGCTGCGCGCGGGCGTGCCGTTTGCCGAGTTGGGCAACGATGAGGCCTATGCAGTGCCGGATGAGTTGGGCGAAATCAGCCGCAAGCTGCATGATTTTGCCTTGGGGCGTAGTGACCACGCGCATTTGACCGAGCAGGAGCAACGGCTGTTGCGCGAGCGCTACATTCATACATCGGCGAACTGGAACCCTGTTAAAGGGCTGCGCAATAGCACGCTTGACCTGCTGTTCGTCAACCGGCCCGGTGAGGCGGGGCGGGTGGTGCACTCGGGTGGCAGTGTCCGTGGCTGAGGGTAGGAGCGGCCTTGCGTCGCGAAAGGGGTGCGAAGCAGCCCCAGGATCTCAGCTTCGCCGCATAGATTGCTGGGGCTGCTTCGCACCCCTTTCGCGACGCAAGGCCGCTCCTACAGGGGCGTGCGTTACTGGGGTGCGAGCGCGTCCAGCAGCCCTTTGAGGTAGGCACTGCCTTGCGGGTCCAGCGGCTGCAGGGGCAGTCGCGGTGCGCCCACATCCTGGCCCCGCATTTTCAGCCCAGCCTTGATGGTGGTGGGCAGGCCACGGCGGGTGATGTACGCCAGCAATTCGTATTGGCGGTAGAACAGCGCACGCGCCTCTGCCAGCTCGCCGTTCTGCACGGCGTCCCACAAGGCCAGGTTCAACGCGGGGATCAGGTTTGGCGCTGCGGTGCACCAGCCCGTGGCACCGGCAACCAGGGCTTCCAGGGTGAGCGGGTTGCAACCGTTGTAGAACGCCACCTTGCCTTCGGTCGCGGTGTACAGGCGGTGCATGCGCTGAATATCACCGGTGCTCTCCTTGACCATGGTGACATTGGCGACTTCGCCCAGAATACGCAGGATCAGCTCTACCGACAGGTCGGTGCCGCTGGTGCCCGGGTTGTTGTAGAGCATGATCGGGATGTCGATCGCCGCGCCGACCGCTCTGTAGTGGTCGACCACCTCGGCCTCGGTCAACTTCCAATAGGAGACGGGCAACACCATCACCGCCGTGGCCCCGCACGCCTGAGCCAGGCGGGCACGCTGCACGGTACGCGCGGTGGTCAGGTCCGAGACGCTGACCACGCTGGGTACGCGGCCGGCGACCTTCTCCAGGCTGAAGCGAACCACAGATTCCCACTCGCTATCGGACAGGTAGGCGCCTTCGCCGGTACTGCCCAGCGGGGCGATAGCGTGCACGCCGGCCTGGATCAGGCTGTCGATGGATCTACCCAATGCGTTCAGATCGACGGAGCCGTCTGCCGAGAAGGGGGTGATGGTGTAGCCGATGACGCCGCGAATTACAGGTGTAGACATGACCAGGTACCTTTGCCGTTGTTCAGGAAGGGGGACAACTTCGATCAGCCCAGGCAGTCGCCATGGGCACGCAAGGCACGACGCGCGTAATAGCTGAACGCGGCGCCATGGCGTTTGGGCGTGGAAATCCAGTCATGGGCTTCTTTGCCAAGTGCTTCGGGGATCGGGCGGATCTCACCGGCGCCCATGGCCAGCAGCTGCATCCTGGCGGCGCGTTCGAACAGTAGAGCAAGCACACAGGCTTCCTCGATCGAGCGGCCGGCGATCAACAGGCCATGGTGGGAAAGCAGGATCGCCCGCTTGTCGCCGATGGCCCCGGCGATGATCTCGCCTTCTTCATTGCCCACCGGCACGCCCGGCCATTCCTTGAGGAAGGCGCAATCGTCGAACAGCGGGCAAAGGTCCATGTGCGAGATGGCCAGCGGCACTTCGAGTATCGACAGGGCGGCGCTGTGCAACGGGTGGGTATGGATGATGCAGTTCACGTCGGGGCGTGCGCGATACAGCCAGCTGTGAAAGCGATTCGCTGGGTTGGCCATGCCGTGGCCGTGCAGCACGTTCAGGTCTTCGTCGACGACCAGCAGGTTGGAGGCCGAAATCTCGTCGAAGCCCAGGCCAAGCTGTTGGGTGTAGTAGGTGCCAGGCTCCGGCGCCCGTGCGGTGATCTGCCCGGCCAGGCCGGAGTCGTGGCCGCCGTCGAACAGGATTCGGCAGGTCAGGGCGAGTTTCTGCCGCGGGGTGTAAGTGTTGTCGGCCAGCGCAGTCAGCATCTGCTGCTGGGCATGTTTGACGAGCTGGTCCTTGGGGGTCTGCATGGTCGTGGTCACGGAGAGTACCTGCATGAGAAGGCGGTAATGACTACCTGGCTGGCACAGCGTGCAAGCTAGGACACACATCGATACTAATGACACTTTGTGTCATAAGCAAGCAATGTGTCATCGCTTCTCGATGATCAGATGCAGGTCGCCATGAAAGGCCCGCGCTTACCGTCCCCCAGCAGCACCGCCATTTTCCAGGATCCTGGCCCCCGATCCCTCCTTGCCCAGCACGTCCTCGGGGTTGCGCAGCGGGCAGTCTTGCAACGACAGGCAACCGCAGCCGATGCAGTTGTCCAGGCTGTCTCTCAGGGCCTCCAGCGTGCGAATGCGGGCGTTCAGGTCTTCTCGCCAGGCCGATGACATCTCGCCCCACTGGGCGGCCGTGAGTTTGCTGTTCGGCGGGTAGCGGCCCAGGGCGCGTTTGATTTCTTCGAGGGGGATGCCGGTGCGCTGGGCCACCTTGATGATGGCGATGGTGCGCAGCACCAATGCGGGGTAACGCCGCTGGTTGCCGGCGGTACGGGTGCCGGCGATCAGCCCTTTGGATTCGTAGAAGTGCAGGGCGGAGACCGCCACGCCACTGCGTTTGGCGACCTCGCCGACGGTGAGCAGCCGCGAGCTGTCGGTGGATGATTTAACTGTCACGCCGGTTGACCTCAAGTTAGCTTGAGCTCTTATAGTCCCGCCCGATCGTTCCTGCAACCACACGCGCCAGGCCAATAGCGAATGGCATGATCTTCAATCGTGACTAGGTCAGCGCCCTGATGTAGTCCATTTCCCAAAAACTTCTGCCGACTGCATCTCGTTGCACACCCTCTGTTGGGTCACTAATCTGCCTTCCGCAGAGGCATACCACCTATCAGGAAGGCATTTGTACGTATTCATTTGCGTATTATTTTGCGCAAAATTGTGTGCTATCAAGTCGGCAAGAGCAGCTGCATCCCATCCTTACTCCCTGTAGTCTTCGGAGGCAATGCAGCAACTGACGGGAGCAAACATGCGATGGGTGGACTAATGACCAGAGCTGAGCAGGCTGTGTCTGCCACGGCGATGGCTAGAACGTTTGGTGCGCGCTTGAAGGAAGTGACCAGCGGGAATGCGACCCATCTTGTCATTTTCAAGGACAACGAGCCGGCCGATGAAGTCTACGAAGCTGCCAACAGGCGTGTGTAAACCTTAAGCCCCACTTTGCCTGTATCGGGCCGCTTCGCCGCTCTTCGGGCTTGTATCAGACCTCGCAGACGAACGTCCCGGTCCCCTGCAGAATGTTCTGCAGCGTTTCCTTCACCTCGTCCATATCGCTCAGTTCGCTGGTCAGGATGATCTCCAGCGTTTCATCCCCCTTCAAGGCATCGCGATCCCCGGCCGCCACTTCGATCAGCAGGCGCTGGGCAGTCAAGGTCACCTTCAAGCCATCCAGCGTCGAGGGCTCGTCATCGAGCGTCAGGTCGACCGTGTCTTCATCCGGGTAGCGGGTGAGCAGGACCATCTGACCCTTGTCGCCGTGGCAGCAGAGGGTCGCCATGTTGTCTTCCTCGTCATCGCAAGGGTTGGCGAAGAGCAGGGCGGTCTTGATTTGCATGAACAGGCTCGGGTCAAAGGAAACGGAAGGGAATTCTGACAGTCTTGTGTACATCCATAAACGTAAAGTTACCGCCCCTTGACCGAAATTGTCGCAGCGCTGCAAGCGTTGGTGACTACTCAGTCGTTAAGCTTCGGCGAGCCCTGAGCGTGCCACGCACGTTCAACGCCTGGTTTAACCGTCCGCCTTGCCACGGGTTGGCTATCGTTGATTCGTACACGGCGCACGCGAGCGACGCTTCAATTATTACAAAGCCCAAGCGGAGTACCACAGATGGCGTTTTTCACCGCAGCCAGCAAGGCCGACTTCCAGCATCAACTGCAAGCGGCTCTGGCGCAGCACATCAGCGAACAGGCACTGCCACAAGTGGCCCTGTTCGCCGAACAGTTCTTCGGCATCATCTCAATGGACGAACTCACCCAGCGCAGGCTTTCCGACCTGGCTGGCTGTACCCTTTCTGCCTGGCGCATCATCGAGCGCTTCGACGCCGAACAACCCCAAGTGCGGGTGTACAACCCTGATTACGAACGCAATGGCTGGCAGTCGACCCACACTGTGGTCGAGGTGTTGCACCACGACCTGCCGTTTCTGGTGGACTCGGTGCGCACCGAGCTCAACCGCCGCGGCTACAGCATCCACACCCTGCAGACCACCGTACTGAGCGTGCGCCGCGGTGCCAAAGGCGAGCTGCTCGAGCTGCTGCCCAAGGGCACCCACGGCGAGGGTGTGCGCCATGAGTCGCTGATGTACCTGGAGATCGACCGTTGCGCCAACGCCGCCGAACTGACGGTGCTGACCCGCGAGATCGAACAGGTGCTGGCTGAAGTGCGTGTGGCGGTCGCCGACTTCGAACCGATGAAGGTCAAGCTGCGCGAAGTGGTGGCGCAGGTCGAGCAGACTGCGTTTGGCCCGGCGCAGCACGAGAAGGGCGAGGTGAAGGCGTTTCTCGAGTGGTTGCTGGACAACCATTTCACCTTCCTGGGCTACGAGGAGTTCACCGTCCAGGGCGGCAGCGATGGCGGCCAGATGGTCTACGACGAGCAGTCCTTCCTCGGCCTGCCGCGGCGCTTGCGCGTGGGGCTGACGTCTGAAGAGCTGCGCATCGAAGACTACGCCGTGGCCTACCTCAACGAGCCACTGTTGTTGTCCTTCGCCAAGGCCGCGCTGCCCAGCCGTGTGCACCGCCCGGCCTACCCGGACTACGTGTCGATTCGCCAACTGGACGCCGAGGGCAAGGTGGTCAAGGAATGCCGCTTCATGGGCCTGTACACCTCTTCGGTGTACGGCGAGAGCGTGCATGCCATCCCTTACATTCGGGTCAAGGTTGCCGAAGTCGAGCGCCGTTCGGGCTTCGACCCCAAGGCTCACCTGGGTAAGGAGCTGGCCCAGGTGCTTGAGGTGCTGCCGCGCGACGACCTGTTCCAGACGCCGATCGACGAGCTGTTCAGCACCGTCATGGCCATCGTGCAGATCCAGGAGCGCAACAAGATCCGCGTGTTCCTGCGCAAGGACCCGTACGGCCGCTTCTGCTACTGCCTGGCCTACGTACCGCGTGAAATCTACTCCACGGAAGTGCGGCAGAAGATCCAGCAGGTGCTGATGGAGCGCCTGAAAGCCAGTGACTGCGAGTTCTGGACCTTCTTCTCCGAGTCGGTACTGGCGCGGGTGCAACTGATTCTGCGGGTCGATCCGAAAAACCGCATCGACATCGACCCGCAACAGCTGGAAAACGAAGTGATCCAGGCGTGCCGCTCGTGGCACGACGACTACTCGACCCTGGTGGTGGAGAACTTCGGCGAAGCCCAGGGCACCAACATCCTGGCCGACTTCCCCAAAGGCTTCCCGGCGGGCTACCGCGAGCGCTTCGCTGCGCATTCGGCAGTGGTCGACCTGCAGCACGTGCTGGGGCTGTCCGAAAGCAAGCCGCTGGCCATGAGCTTCTATCAGCCATTGACCCAGGTCGGCGAGCGTACCCTGCATTGCAAGCTGTACCACGCCGACACCCCGCTGGCGCTGTCCGATGTGCTGCCGATCCTGGAGAACCTCGGCTTGCGCGTGCTGGGCGAGTTCCCGTATCGCCTGCGTCACGCCAATGGCCGTGAATACTGGATCCACGACTTCGCCTTCACCTACAGCGAAGGCCTGAGCCTGGACATCCAGCAGCTCAACGACACCTTGCAGGACGCGTTCATCCACATTGTCGGCGGCGACGCCGAGAACGACGCCTTCAACCGCCTGGTGCTGACCGCCGGCCTGCCCTGGCGCGATGTAGCACTGCTGCGTGCTTATGCCCGCTACCTCAAGCAGATCCGCCTGGGCTTCGACCTGGGTTACATCGCCAGCACCCTGAACAACCACACCGACATCGCCCGCGAGCTGACCCGGTTGTTCAAGACCCGCTTCTATTTGGCGCGCAAGCTTACCCAGGACGACCTGGACGACAAGCAGCAACGCCTGGAACAGGCGATCCTGAGCGCCCTGGACGATGTTCAGGTACTCAACGAAGACCGCATCCTGCGTCGCTACCTGGACCTGATCAAGGCCACCCTGCGGACCAACTTCTACCAGCCGGACGGCAACGGCCAGAACAAGTCGTACTTCAGCTTCAAGTTCAACCCCAAACTGATCCCCGAGCTGCCAAAGCCGGTACCCAAGTTCGAGATCTTCGTCTATTCGCCACGGGTCGAGGGTGTGCACCTGCGCTTTGGCAACGTCGCCCGCGGCGGCCTGCGCTGGTCGGACCGCGAGGAAGACTTCCGCACCGAGGTGCTCGGCCTGGTCAAGGCCCAGCAGGTGAAGAACTCGGTGATCGTGCCGGTCGGTGCCAAGGGCGGCTTCCTGCCGCGCCGCCTGCCACTGGGTGGCAGCCGTGACGAAATCGCCGCTGAAGGCATTGCCTGCTACCGCATCTTCATTTCCGGCCTGCTCGACATCACCGACAACCTCAAGGACGGTGGCGTGGTGCCGCCGGCCAATGTGGTGCGCCACGACGATGACGACCCGTACCTGGTGGTGGCCGCCGACAAAGGCACCGCGACGTTCTCCGACATCGCCAACGGCATTGCCATCGACTACGGCTTCTGGCTGGGCGATGCCTTCGCCTCGGGCGGCTCGGCCGGCTATGACCACAAGAAAATGGGCATCACCGCCCGGGGCGCGTGGGTTGGCGTACAACGCCACTTCCGTGAGCGCGGCATCAATGTGCAGGAAGACCCAATCACCGTGATCGGCGTCGGCGACATGGCCGGCGACGTGTTCGGCAATGGCTTGCTGATGTCCGACAAGCTCAAGCTGGTGGCGGCGTTCAACCACCTGCACATCTTCATCGACCCGAACCCGGAGCCGGCCAACAGCTTCGCCGAGCGCAAGCGCCTGTTCGACTTGCCGCGTTCGGCCTGGAGCGACTACGACACCAGCATCATGTCCGAAGGCGGCGGGATCTTCCCGCGCAGTGCCAAGAGCATCGCCATCAGCCCACAGATGAAAGAACGCTTCGCCATCGAAGCCGACCGCCTGACCCCGACCGAGCTGCTCAATGCACTGCTCAAGGCGCCAGTCGACCTGCTGTGGAACGGCGGCATCGGCACTTACGTCAAGGCCAGTACAGAAAGCCACGCCGATGTCGGCGACAAGGCCAACGACGCCCTGCGCGTCAACGGCAACGAGCTGCGCTGCAAGGTGGTGGGCGAGGGCGGCAACCTCGGCATGACCCAGCTCGGCCGGGTCGAGTTCGGCCTCAATGGCGGCGCGACCAACACCGACTTCATCGACAACGCTGGTGGCGTCGACTGCTCGGACCACGAGGTCAATATCAAGATCCTGCTCAACGAAGTGGTGCAGGGTGGCGACATGACCGAGAAGCAGCGTAACCAGCTGCTCGGCAGCATGACCGAAGAGGTCGGCGCGCTGGTGCTGGGCAACAACTACAAGCAGACCCAGGCGCTGTCCCTGGCAGCCCGTCGCGCCCGCGAGCGGATCGCCGAATACAAGCGCCTGATGGCGGACCTGGAAGGGCGTGGCAAGCTGGACCGTGCCATCGAATTTCTGCCGTCCGAAGAGCAACTGGCCGAGCGCCTGGCCGCAGGCCAAGGCCTGACTCGCGCCGAGCTGTCGGTGCTGATCTCGTACAGCAAGATCGACCTCAAAGAGCAACTGCTCAAGTCGCGAGTGCCGGACGACGACTACCTGACCCGTGACATGGAAACTGCGTTCCCGCCCTCGCTGGTCAGCAAGTTCGCCGATTCCATGCGTCGCCACCGCCTGAAGCGCGAGATCGTCAGCACCCAGATCGCCAACGACCTGGTCAACAACATGGGCATCACCTTCGTCCAGCGTCTGAAGGAGTCGACGGGCATGAGCCCGGCCAACGTGGCGGGTGCGTATGTGATCGTGCGCGACATCTTCCATCTGCCGCACTGGTTCCGTCAGATCGAAGCCCTGGACTACCAGGTGCCGGCCGAGGTCCAGCTGACCTTGATGGACGAACTGATGCGCCTGGGCCGCCGCGCCACCCGCTGGTTCCTGCGCAGCCGTCGCAACGAGCAGGACGCCGGGCGCGACACCGCGCACTTCGGGCCGAAGATCGCGCAACTGGGGCTCAAGCTGGACGAGTTGCTGGAAGGGCCGACCCGCGAGCGCTGGATGGTGCGTTACCAGGGCTTTGTCGAAGCCGGTGTGCCTGAACTGCTCGCGCGCATGGTGGCCGGTACCAGCCACCTGTACACGCTGTTGCCGATCATCGAGGCGGCTGATGTTACCGGCCATGACCCGGCGCAGGTGGCCAAGGCGTTCTTCGCGGTGGGCAGTTCGCTGGACCTGACCTGGTACTTGCAGGAAATCAGCAACCTGCCGGTGGAAAACAACTGGCAGGCCCTGGCCCGCGAGGCATTCCGCGACGACATCGACCTGCAGCAGCGGGCGATCACCATCTCTGTGTTGCAGATGGCCGATGCGCCGCAAGACATGGATGCCCGCGTGGCGCTGTGGGCCGAGCAGCACCGGGTGATGGTCGAGCGCTGGCGCGCGATGCTGGACGACCTGCGCAATGCCACCGGCACGGACTATGCGATGTATGCGGTGGCCAACCGCGAGCTGGTCGACCTGGCAATGAGCGGGCAGGCGGCGGTGGTGCCTTCATAAGTCGCAAGCTGTAAGCTACAAGCTGCAAGCAGACCTTCGCAGGTCTCGCTTGCAGCTTTTGTCTCCGTCACCATTGGCTGTCTTGGCGCAGTCCCGCTTTTTTCTTGTAGCTTGAAGCTTACAACGTGAAGCTTTCTTACTTGAACCGACGCTCCACGCCTTTTTCCACCAGAATCTTCGCCGAAATCTCCTCCACCGAAAAATGCGTGGAATTGATATTGGGAATGTTCTCCCGGCGGAACAGGCTCTCTACCTCGCGGACTTCGAACTCGCACTGGGCAAAGCTTGAATAGCGGCTGTTGGGCTTGCGCTCGTGGCGAATGGCGGTCAGGCGGTCGGGGTCGATGGTCAGGCCGAACAGCTTGTTGTGGTGCTTTTTCAGCACCGCTGGCAATTGCAGGCGCTCCATGTCGTCTTCGGTCAGCGGGTAGTTGGCCGCACGGATACCGAACTGCATGGCCATGTACAGGCAGGTTGGCGTCTTGCCGCAACGCGAGACCCCGACCAGAATCAGGTCGGCCTTGTCGTAGTAGTGCGTGCGCGCGCCATCATCGTTGTCCAGGGCGAAGTTGACCGCTTCGATGCGCTCCATGTAGTTGGAATTACCGCCGATCGAGTGCGATTTGCCGACGGAATACGACGAATGGGCGGTCAATTCCTGCTCAAGCGGGGATAAAAACGACGAAAAGATGTCGATCATGAAGCCGTTCGAGGTGGCCAGGATCTCACGGATGTCCTGATTGACGATGGTGTCGAAGATGATCGGTCGCACGCCATCACGCTCGGCAGCAGCGTTGATTTGCTGCACCATGGTTCGCGCTTTGTCCGGCGAATCGATGTAGGGACGGGTGAATTTGCTGAACGGAATGCTTTCGAATTGAGCGAGCAGGCTTTGCCCCAGGGTCTCGGCAGTGATGCCGGTGCCGTCGGAGATGAAGAACGCGGTTCTTTTCATTTGCACCCTGGGCCTTAAGCTGATGACGTTTCTTGGATATGATAAGTTCGGTTTGCCGAATGCGGCTGTCGGCATTCTCACTTATTTTCCAGGTACAGGCCACAAACGCCCGGCCAAGTCAAAGAAGACAGGCGGGCGCCTTTGAGCTTTTCCAACACAGTTAGTGGAGAGATCACCTTGGTAGAGTACGTAGTTTCCCTCGAAAAGCTCGGCGTCCATGATGTGGAGCATGTGGGGGGCAAGAACGCATCCCTGGGCGAGATGATCAGCAACCTTGCGGGTGCTGGTGTATCGGTGCCGGGCGGCTTTGCCACTACGGCGCAGGCGTACCGCGATTTTCTCGAACAGAGTGGTCTCAACGAGCGTATCCATGCCGCGCTCGATGCGCTGGATGTCGATGACATCAATGCCCTGACCAAAACCGGCGCGCAGATTCGCCAGTGGGTCATGGAAGCCGAATTCCCGGCGCGTCTGGATTCGGAAATCCGTACGGCCTTCGCTGAAATGGCCGCAGGCAACGACAACATGGCCGTAGCCGTGCGCTCGTCTGCCACCGCCGAAGACTTGCCGGACGCCTCGTTCGCCGGCCAGCAGGAAACCTTCCTCAACATCCGTGGCGTCGACAACGTGATCCGCGCGGCCAAGGAAGTGTTCGCCTCGCTGTTCAACGACCGCGCCATCGCCTACCGCGTGCACCAGGGCTTCGACCACAAGCTGGTGGCCCTGTCTGCCGGTGTGCAGCGCATGGTCCGTTCGGAAACCGGCACCGCCGGTGTGATGTTTACCCTCGACACCGAGTCGGGTTTCCGCGACGTGGTGTTCATCACCGGCGCCTATGGCCTGGGTGAAACCGTGGTGCAGGGTGCGGTCAACCCAGACGAATTCTACGTACACAAGAACACCTTGCAGGCTGGCCGCCCGGCGATCCTGCGCCGCAACCTGGGCAGCAAGGCGATCAAGATGGTCTACGGCGACGAAGCCAAGGCCGGTCGTTCGGTCAAGACCGTCGAGGTCGACCGTGCCGAGCGCGCCCGCTTCTGCCTGAGCGATGCCGAAGTCAACGAGCTGGCCAAACAGGCCATGATCATCGAGCAGCACTACCAGCGCCCGATGGACATCGAGTGGGCCAAGGACGGTGACGACGGCAAGCTGTACATCGTTCAGGCCCGCCCTGAAACGGTGAAAAGCCGCTCCAGCGCCAATGTCATGGAACGCTACCTGCTGAAAGAAAAGGGCACCGTACTGGTCGAAGGCCGTGCGATTGGCCAGCGCATCGGCGCCGGCAAGGTCCGCGTGATCAACGATGTGTCCGAGATGGACAAGGTGCAGCCCGGTGACGTACTGGTCTCCGACATGACCGACCCTGACTGGGAACCGGTCATGAAGCGCGCCAGCGCCATTGTCACCAACCGCGGCGGGCGTACCTGCCACGCGGCGATCATTGCCCGTGAGCTGGGTATCCCTGCAGTCGTCGGTTGCGGTAACGCCACCCAGTTGCTCAAGGACGGCCAGGGCGTGACAGTGTCCTGCGCCGAGGGCGACACCGGCTTCATCTTCGAAGGTGAGCTGGGCTTCGACATCAAGCAGAACTCGGTCGACGCCATGCCGGACCTGCCGTTCAAGATCATGATGAACGTCGGCAACCCGGACCGTGCCTTTGACTTCGCCCAGCTGCCCAACGCCGGTGTCGGCCTGGCGCGCCTGGAGTTCATCATCAACCGCATGATCGGCGTGCACCCCAAGGCGCTGCTCAACTACGCCGGCCTGCCGGCAGAGTTGAAGGACAGCGTCGACAAGCGCATCGCCGGCTACGACGACCCGGTCGGCTTCTATGTCGAGAAGCTGGTCGAAGGCATCAGCACCCTGGCGGCAGCCTTCTACCCGAAAAAGGTCATCGTGCGCCTGTCGGACTTCAAGTCCAACGAGTACGCCAACCTGATCGGCGGCAAGCTGTACGAGCCGGAAGAAGAAAACCCGATGCTGGGCTTCCGCGGCGCTTCGCGTTACATCAGCGAATCGTTCCGTGACTGCTTCGAGCTCGAGTGCCGTGCCCTGAAGCGCGTGCGCAACGAGATGGGCCTGACCAACGTCGAGATCATGGTGCCGTTCGTGCGCACCCTGGGCGAAGCCAGCCAGGTCATCGACCTGTTGGCCGAAAACGGCCTGGCCCGTGGCGACAACGGCCTGCGCGTGATCATGATGTGCGAGTTGCCGTCCAACGCGATTCTGGCCGAAGAGTTCCTCGAGTACTTCGACGGCTTCTCGATCGGCTCCAACGACCTGACCCAGCTGACCCTGGGCCTGGACCGTGATTCGGGTATCATCGCGCACCTGTTCGACGAGCGTAACCCGGCCGTGAAGAAGCTGCTGGCCAACGCCATCCAGGCGTGCAACAAGGCCGGCAAGTACATCGGCATCTGCGGCCAGGGCCCATCGGACCACCCGGACCTGGCCAAATGGCTGATGGAGCAGGGCATCGAAAGCGTGTCGCTGAACCCGGACTCGGTGCTCGAGACCTGGTTCTTCCTGGCCGAGGGCCAGGGCGCAGCCTGATACAGTGGATTGCGGGGGCGCGTCTGGCGCGCCCCCGCCTGGTTTGATCCAGGGCGAGTTCCAGTAATGGTTCCCGCCCTTTTTTGTGCACCAAGCAACCTTATGCAAAGCAGCAGCACTTTATTTCCCGTGGCCTTGCTCAGCGCTGAGCGGCGAGGCGACTTGAGCGAAGACGTGTACCGGATCAAGGCCGGCAACAGCCCTGATCCGAGCGTCGAGCTGGCCGTGACCCGCCTTGGCCTGGCCGATCAGGGTCAGGCTCAAGGCGTGCCGGTCATTCTTCTGCACGGCAGTTTTTCCAATCGGCGCTTCTGGTATTCGCCCAAAGGGGTCGGCCTGGGCGCGTTTCTGGCCCGCGCGGGTTTCGATGTGTGGATCCCGGAGATGCGCGGCCATGGCCTGTCGCCGCGCAATCGCCAGTGGCAGCACAACCGTGTCGCCGACTATGCCCGCGATGACTTGCCGTTGATTGGCGCTTTCGTGCTGGAACAAACCGGCCAAGCGCCGCACTGGCTTGGCCATTCCCTGGGCGGGACAACCTTGGCCGCTGCACTGGGTGGCGGCTACCTGCCAACCGAGCAGGTGGCCAGCGCCGCGTTCTTCGGTACCCAGGTCAGCCGCGTGTACTGGCCGTTGAAAGTGCCGCCGGTGGTGTGGGGGGCGAAGTTGCTGCTCAAGCGCTGGCGGCAGATTCCCGGGCAGCGGCTTAAGCGTGGCCCCGAGGACGAACCGATTGGCTTGGCACTTGAAAGCATGCGCTGGCATGGCCTGTTCGGGCGCTTTGGCGACAAGGACAACGACTGGTGGGCGGGCCTGGCGCAGGTGGATGTGCCGGTGCTGGCCGTGGCCGGTGCGGGCGATTACCAGGACCCGGTCTGGGCTTGCCGCAAGTTGTTCGACCAGTTGGGCGGGGAGCGCAAGCAGTTTCTGCGCTTGGGCCGCGAGGAAGGCTTCGATGCGTTCGGGCATGTCGACATGCTGGTCAGCAAGGCCGCGCAGGCACAGGTCTGGCCGTTGGTGGAACGCTGGTTGAGGAACCCGTCTATGCCGGTGCATGCGTCGACTGTTGTGGCGCAGGCTGTGCCAGCCAGCTGATTCCATGCTGCCTGCGCTGGCCCCTTCGCGGGGCAAGCCCGCTCCCACAGGTACCCCACTGTTCTTAAGGCAGTGAAATACCTGTGGGAGCGGGCTTGCCCCGCGAAGAAGCCAGTGCCGAAGGAAGGCAACTGACTGCTCGGTCCCGGATGACGTCAACAGCTTCCTCGGTGTAGCCTTGGCCCATACCCGCTTTCGTTGTGACTGACAGGAGCTTCCCATGCAGCATTACGTAACGCCCGACCTGTGTGACACCTACCCTGACCTGGTCCAGGTGCTCGAACCTATGTTCAGCAACTTCGGCGGCCGCGATTCGTTCGGTGGCCAGATCGTCACCCTCAAGTGCTTCGAAGACAACTCGCTGGTCAAGGAGCAGGTCGAGCTCGACGGCAAGGGCAAGGTTCTGGTGGTCGACGGTGGCGGTTCGCTGCGCTGTGCGCTGCTGGGCGACATGCTGGCCGAGAAAGCGGCCAAGAACGGCTGGGAAGGCCTGGTGATCTACGGCTGCGTGCGTGACGTGGACATCTTGATCCAGACCGACGTCGGCGTGCAGGCCTTGGCCAGCCACCCGAAAAAAAGCAACAAGCGTGGCGTCGGCGAGCTCGACGTGCCGGTGACTTTCGCCGGGGTGACCTTCCGCTCGGGCGAATATGTGTATGCCGACAACAATGGCGTGCTGGTTTCGCCAAGCCCGCTGAAAATGCCGGAGTGATGCGCCGCACGCGCTGATGGAGCTTTGATGTTCGAGGAAGACAACGCGCAGTGGGGGCTGGTGCATGCCCTGGTGCTCGATGGCAAAGGCGGCGCGCGCTCGATTGCCCGTACCGAGCTGGACGACCTGCAACTGCACCCCCAGGAAAGCCTCTGGTTGCACTGGGACCGCAGCCATCCACAAACCCGCACCTGGCTGCTGCGCGACAGCGGCCTGAGCGAGTTCGCCTGCGAACTGCTGCTGGAAGAAAACACCCGGCCGCGCTTGCTGCCGCTGGTGGACGAACAGTTGTTGCTGTTCTTGCGCGGGGTCAACCTCAACCCGGGCGCCGAACCTGAAGACATGGTCTCGGTGCGCATCTTCGCCGAGGCGCAGCGGGTCATCTCGCTGCGCTTGCGGCCGCTTCGGGCCAGTGACGAGATGCTCCAGTTGCTCGGCGAGGGCAGGGGGCCGAAGTCAGCTTCGGAGTTATTGCTGCTGATGGGTGAACTGCTGACCGAGAAGGTCCAGGGCCTGGTCAGCGACCTGTCCGAGCTGGTCGACCTTGAGGAAGAAAAGGTCGAATCCGACGAACGGTACACTCCCGAGCAGGGTAGCCTGCAGCAGATCCGCCGCCGTGCGGCCGGCTTGCGACGTTTTCTGGCGCCGCAGCGGGAAATCTACGCACAGCTGTCACGCAGCAAGTGGAGCTGGTTCGCTGATGCCGATGCCGACTACTGGAACGAGTTGAACAACAGCCTGATCCGCTACCTCGAGGAGCTGGAGCTGACCCGCGAGCGGGCCGCATTGGTGCTTGAAAGCGAGGACCGGCGGCGCAGCGAGCGCATGAACCGCACCCTGTACCGCTTCGGCATCATCACCTGCATCTTCCTGCCCATGAGCTTCATCACCGGCTTGCTGGGCATCAATGTCGGCGGCATTCCGGGGGCGGAAAACCCCTACGGCTTCTTGTTTGCCTGCATCATCGTGCTGGGGCTGGCGGTAGGGCAGTGGTGGCTGTTCCGTCGGCTGCGGTGGGTCTAGATGTTGAATCCCTTGCCCGCGAAGCAGGCGACAGCGGTTCATTTTGCACCACACGCCCCCAGGCGATGTGTGACCCATGCCCCGGCGCCCTCGTCTCTGACAGATACTGCGCGAGGTGCCCATGCACGATCCGTTTGAAGAATCCCTGCGCGACCTGCTCAAGGCGTCGCCGTCCGGCCAGGACCGAGACGACGCCGCCTGCCTGGGTCGTGTGCTGAAAACCGCCAACCGCCAGGTCGGTGCGGGTGATCTGTTCAGCCTGCTTGGCCGTTGGAGCCAGGCGCTGCTGATCGCCGTCAACAATGGCTCGGCGCATGTAGCGCCGGTGCGCAGAAACTCTACCCGCAACGCTGCCACCGGCAGCAAAGCAGATAAGGCCGATTGAATATGGAACTGGATCTCTGGACCCAAAGCCTGGTCACCGCCATGACTGCCCTTTGGACCAAGGTGGCGAACTTCATCCCTAACCTGTTCGGCGCCCTGGTCGTGGTGCTGCTCGGTTTCGTGGTGGCCAAGCTGCTCGATACGCTGCTGTCCAAGCTGCTGGCCAAGCTCGGCCTGGACCGCCTGATGGCAGGTACCGGGCTGACCAAGATGCTGAGCCGCGGTGGCATCCAGGTGCCGATTTCGACCCTCATCGGCAAGATCGTCTACTGGTTCGTACTGCTGATCTTCCTCGTCTCGGCCGCGGAATCGCTGGGCCTTGAGCGGGTTTCGGCGACCCTCGACATGCTCGCCCTGTACCTGCCGAAAGTATTCGGCGCGGCGCTGGTGCTGCTGGCCGGTGTGCTGCTGGCGCAGGTGGCCAATGGCCTGGTGCGCGGCGCTGCCGAAGGCATTGGCCTTGAGTACTCCGCAGGCCTTGGGCGTATCACCCAAGGCCTGGTGATCATCATCAGCATCTCGGTGGCCATCAGCCAGCTCGAGGTCAAGACCGACCTGCTCAACCACGTGATCGTCATCGGGCTGATTACCGTTGGTCTGGCCGTTGCCTTGGCCATGGGCCTCGGTAGCCGCGAAATCGCCGGGCAGATACTGGCCGGTATTTACGTGCGTGAGCTGTATCAGGTCGGCCAGCAGGTGCGGATTGGAGAGGTCGAAGGGCATATCGAGGAAATCGGCACGGTCAAGACGACGCTGTTGACCGATGATGGCGAACTGGTGTCGCTGTCGAACCGTGTGCTGCTTGAGCAGCGCGTCAATAGCCGCTAACCGCACAAAAGCTGTTAATGTATGCCGCCGCGAAATCGACCCCCGGGGTCGCGCGGCGACATTGACCTGACTGTCGGCCAGATTCGTTTTGAATAAAGTTCATTCGCCGCCCATGCGTTATGACCCCCGCGAGCTCACCGACGAAGAGTTGGTGGCGCGTTCGCATGAGGAGCTGTACCACGTTACCCGCGCCTATGAGGAGCTCATGCGGCGCTACCAGCGGACCCTGTTCAACGTCTGTGCGCGTTATTTGGGGAACGACCGGGATGCCGACGATGTCTGTCAGGAGGTGATGCTCAAAGTGCTGTACGGGCTGAAGAACTTCGAGGGCAAATCGAAGTTCAAGACCTGGCTCTACAGCATCACCTACAACGAGTGCATTACCCAGTACCGCAAGGAGCGCCGCAAACGTCGGCTGATGGATGCCTTGAGCCTGGACCCTGTTGAAGAGGCGTCCGAGGACAAGGCTCCGAAACCCGAAGAAAAGGGCGGGCTGGACAAGTGGCTGGTGCATGTGAACCCGATCGACCGGGAAATCCTGGTGCTGCGATTTGTCGCAGAGCTGGAATTTCAGGAGATCGCCGACATCATGCACATGGGCCTGAGCGCGACGAAAATGCGTTACAAGCGCGCGCTAGACAAGCTTCGGGAGAAATTTCACGGGCTCGATGAAACTTAAGCGTGTGCAAATATCTCTAACGAATCGGCGAGTTCTGCTAGACTTGCCGTCGAGTTGTCCCCCTTGTTGTTGGTGGGACTGCTTAACTATCACCAGATGGGGATTTAACGGATGAAATTGAAAAACACCTTGGGCTTGGCCATTGGTTCGCTTGTAGCCGCCACTTCGATTGGCGCTATGGCACAAGGTCAAGGCGCCGTCGAAACTGAAATCTTTTACAAAAAAGAATTCTTCGACAGCCAGCGCGACTTCAAGAACGACGGCAACCTGTTCGGCGGCTCGATCGGTTACTTCCTGACCGACGACGTTGAACTGCGTCTGGGCTACGACGAAGTTCACAACGCTCGTGGCGAAGACGGCAAGAACATCAAGGGCTCGAACACCGCCCTGGACGCCGTTTACCACTTCAACAACCCGTACGACGCCATCCGTCCGTACGTTTCCGCTGGTTTCTCGCACCAGTCGCTGGGCCAGACCGGCCGTGGCGGTCGTGACCACTCCACCTTCGCCAACGTTGGCGCTGGCGCCAAGTGGTACATCACCGACATGTTCTACGCCCGTGCCGGCGTTGAAGCTCAGTACAACATCGACCAGGGCGACACCGAGTGGGCCCCGAGCGTTGGCGTTGGTCTGAACTTCGGCGGTAGCCCGAAGCAAGCTGAAGTTGCTCCGGCCCCAGTTGCCGAAGTCTGCTCCGACAGCGACAACGATGGCGTCTGCGACAACGTCGACAAGTGCCCAGACACCCCGGCCAACGTCACCGTTGACGCCGATGGCTGCCCGGCTGTTGCCGAAGTCGTTCGCGTTGAGCTGGACGTCAAGTTCGACTTCGACAAGTCGGTCGTCAAGCCTAACAGCTACGGCGACATCAAGAACCTGGCTGACTTCATGAAGCAGTACCCATCGACCACCACCACCGTGGAAGGTCACACTGACTCCGTGGGTCCAGACGCTTACAACCAGAAGCTGTCCGAGCGTCGTGCCGACGCTGTCAAGCAAGTACTGACCAATCAGTACGGCGTAGAATCCAACCGTGTTGAATCGGTTGGCTACGGCGAGACCCGTCCGGTTGCCGACAACGCCACCGAACAAGGTCGCGCTGTTAACCGTCGCGTTGAAGCGCAAGTAGAAGCCCAGGCCAAGTAATTGGTTTGATGCTTCATGAAAAACCCGGCCTCGGCCGGGTTTTTCTTTGTCTGTGATTTAGGGGGGCACACTGAGATTCTGGGGCTGCTACGCAACCCTTTCGCAACGCAAGGCTGCGCTTACAGCGCCGGTGACGACCTCGCCGATCACCAGAATTGCCGGGCTGCTTAGCCCGAACGCCCGCGCATCCTCAACCATCCCCTGTACATCACTGCGGCATTCGCGCTGCTGCGCCAATGACGCATTCTCGATCATCGCCACCGGCATATGCGCAGCCATCCCGCCGGCCAGCAGGCCTTGGCGAATCTGCTCCAGCCGCGCAACGCCCATGTACACCACCAGCGTCGTACCGCCCTGGGCCAGCGCCGCCCAGTTCAGCTCGCTGTCATCCTGGGTGTGTGCCGTTACCAGCGTCACGCCGCGGCTCACCCCGCGCGAAGTCAGCGATATACCGCATTGCGTCGCGCCTGCCAGGCCCGCCGTGATGCCGTTGACCAGCTCCACTTCGATGCCATGCCCTTGTAGCCAGGCAGCCTCTTCGCCGCCACGGCCGAAGATGCACGGATCGCCCCCTTTGAGCCTGACCACGCAACGCCCCTGGCGCGCATGGCGCAACATCAGGCGCTGGATAAAGGCTTGAGGCGTGGACCGGCAGCCGCCGCGCTTGCCCACGGCCATCACCCGTGCCTGGGGACAATGCTCCAGCACTGCGGGGTTGACCAGGTCGTCGATCATCACCACCTGGGCTTGCTGCAATGCGCGCACGGCCTTGAGGGTAAGCAGTTCGGGATCACCAGGGCCGGCGCCGACCAACCAGACTTTCGCATTCATCGTTGTTTCCTCTTCGGCAAGGTGTACTCAGCCCTTGAGCAGGACGAGCAGCACTATCAGGTTGCACAGCAGGGACAGCAGGGCCAGGGTGCGCCAGACTTTCAGCGGTTCGCGCTCCAGCAAGGGCCGGGGGCGGTGGGCCAGCTCCTGGCGGTCGCCGCGTTCGAGTAGCAACAACCAGTGCTCGGCGGTTTCAAAGCGTTGCGCCGGGTCGGCCGCTACCGCTTGCAGCAGGTTGTGCTGCAACCATTCCGGCAGGTCGGGGCGATAGCGCGAAGCGTTGACCGGCTGGCTGAAGCGTGGCCGCTGGAACGGCTCCACTTCGCCATAGGGGTAGTGCCCCGTCAGCAGCTGGTAAAGCGTCACGCCGACGGCATAAAGGTCTTGCCGCGGGCTGGGTGGTTGGCCGTCGAAGGCTTCCGGGGCGATATAGGATGGCGTGCCAGGCAGCTCGTGCTGCGGGTCTTCAGACAAGCCGGGGCAATACGCCAGGCCGAAGTCCAGCAACCGCAGCTGTCCATCGGCGCCCAGGTGCAGGTTGTCTGGCTTGATGTCGCGGTGCAGCAAGTTGCGCCGATGCAGCACGCCGACCGCTTGCAGCAGTTGACGGGCGATCTCCAGCCACTGCGCCAAGGGCAGCGGCCCGTGCTCGGCGAGCAGTGCCGAAAGGCTCTGGCCAGGGTGTTCGCGCATCACGTAATACAGGTGCTGGCGCTGGCTGGCGACGTGGAGTTCGGGGAAGTGTCGCCCTGCGACCCGGCGCAGAAACCACTCTTCCATCAGCAACCCTTGGGCTGCCCCTGGCTCCTGTTCGCGCGCGCTGGGCAGGGTCTTGAGCAGCCAGGGCTGGCCGTGGCCGTCGCGTACCCGGTACAGCAGCGATTGACGGCTGTGCGAGAGCAGGGTGTCGACCTGCCAACCATCGAGCGCCTGGCCTTCACGCAGGGGGCCGGGTACAGGCCACTGTTGCAACTGCGCCAGGGTATCGCCCAGGTTGGCCGTACCCAGCTGTTGCACCTGCACCAGCAGGGCGCTGGCGTTGTCCTGGCTGCCATTGAGGTGAGCGCTGGCGACCAGCGTGTCAGCGGCCAACTGCAGGTCGGGTTGCTCGCGCAATACCGCCTGGATGTGCTGGTCCCCCAGGCTGGCCCAGACGCCGTCGCTCACCAACACGTAGCACTCGCCCGCCTGCAGTTCACCTTCCAGGTAATCGACCAGCAGTTGTTGGTCCAGGCCCAGCGCGCGCTTGAGCACATGCTGCATGCCCGGTTGGTCCCAGACGTGGTCTTCGCTCAGGCACCGCAGGTGCCCTTGGTGCCAGCGGTAGACCCGGCAGTCGCCAACATGCGCCAAGGTAAAACGCCGCCCGCGTAGCACCAGGGCGCTGAGCGTGGTCAGCAGCGGTTGGCCGCTACCCTGGGCACGCAGCCAACGGTTCTGCGCCAGCAGCAGGCGGTCCAGCGCCTGCGCCACGCTCCAGGTGGCGGGGGTGGCGTAGTAGTCCAGGGCCAGGGCCTGCAAGCTGGCGCGTGCTGCCAGGCCGCCATCGGCGCATTGGCTGACACCGTCGGCGAGGGCGAACAGGTAGCCTTTGCTGGCGGCCAGTTCCGGCGCCGGCGTGACCAGGCGCAGGGCATCCTGGTTTTCCGCGCGCGGCCCGGTGGCACTGGCGTGGGCAAAGCTCAGTTGCAGGCTCATCGGCGTGCCTCAGACCCGCGCCGCAGTCACGGCGGCCGAGCCCCAGGTGGTGCGCCAGCGCTGTTTGACGCCATGCAGGCCGAACCAGGCCAGCAGGCCGAGGCTGGCGAACAGCCACAGCCCCAACTGGTAGTCACCGGTGTGCTGCTTGATGGTGCCAAGCCCCGCAGCCAGCAGGAAGCCGCCAATACCACCGGCCATGCCGATCAGCCCGGTCATCACGCCGATCTCCTGGCGAAAGCGTTGCGGCACCAGCTGGAATACCGCGCCATTGCCTGCGCCCAGGCCGAGCATGGCGCTGACGAACAGCGCCAGGGCAGCGGTTGCGCTGGGCAGGTTGAAGCCGACTGCGGCGATGCAGATGGCGGCCACGCTGTACATGCCCAGCAAGGTGCGGATGCCACCGAAGCGATCGGCCAGGGCGCCGCCGAGTGGGCGCATCAGGCTGCCGGCAAAGACGCAGGCGGCCGTGTAGTAGCCGGCGGTGACCGGGCTCAGGCCATATTGGTCACTGAAGTAGCCGGGCAGGGCGCTAGCCAGGCCGATGAAGCCGCCGAAGGTGACGCTGTAGAAGAACATGAACCACCAGCTGTCGCGGTCACCGAGGGCCTTGAGGTAGTCGGCCATGGCCTTGCGCTTGGGCCGCTCAGGTGCGTTGCGCGCCAGCAGGGCAAATACCACCAGGGTCAGCGACAGCGGGATCAGGGCGAAGCCGAACACGTTGTTCCAGCCAAAGCCCGCGGCCAGGGCGGGCGCCAGCAACGCCGCGAACACCGTGCCCGAGTTGCCGGCACCGGCGATCCCCATGGCCTTGCCCTGGTGCTGAGGCGGGTACCACTGCGAGGCCAGCGGCAGCGAAACGGCGAACGAGGCCCCGGCAAAACCCAGGAAGACGCCCAGCAGCAGGGCTTGCTCGTAGCTGTGCACGCCCAGGTACCAGGCGCCGGCCAGGGCAATGATGACCACGACCTGGCCGATCAGGCCGGCGGTCTTGGGCGACAGGCGATCGACCAGCAGGCCCATGGCGAAGCGCAATATCGCACCGGCCAGAATGGGTGTGGCCACCATCAGGCCCCGTTGCTGTGCACTCAGCTGCAAGTCGGCGGCAATTTGCACCGCCAGCGGGCCGAGCAGGTACCAGACCATGAAGCTCAGGTCGAAATACAGGAACGCAGCGAACAGCGTGGGCACATGCCCGGATTTCCAGAAGCTGGTACTCATTGAACACCTCACTCGGCAAAGCAACGGAACGAAAAAGACGCCGCTACCCGGTCCACGGCTGTGGAGGGGTGAGCGACGTCTTTGTCGGGATCAAGTGGGGCAACCGCCGTTGGCTACCGGTGTGGTTTCTTCAGCAAGAGCTGGGCCAACTCGCTCCTTCGGGTTTCAGCCCAACATTTCGTGCATGGCGATGATCTGCTCGGCCACCTGGATCAGCTTTTGTTGCCGGCTCATGGCCTGGCGGCGCATCAGGGTGTAGGCCTGCTCTTCGTTGCAGTCCTTCATCTTCATCAGCAAGCCTTTGGCCTGTTCGATGCGCTTGCGCTCGGCCAACTGCTGGTCGCGCGCCACCAACTGCGCCTTGAGCGCCTGGTCGCTCTCGAAGCGGGCCATGGCCACATCCAGGATTGGCTGCAGCCGCGCGGCGTGGATGCCCTCGACGATGTAGGCGCTGACCCCCGCCTGGATAGCCTGGCGCATCACGCCCGGGTCATGCTCGTCGGTGAACAGCACGATGGGCCTTGGGCGGTCGCGGCTGACCAGTACCACTTGTTCCATCACGTCGCGATCCGGTGAGTCGGTATCGATCAACACGACGTCCGGGTGCACCGTTTCGACGCAGGCGGGCAGGTCGATGGTCAGGCCTGGGGCTTCGATGACGTCGAAGCCGGCCTCGCTCAGGGCCGCCTTGAGCCTGCCCAGCTTGTTTTGAGTGTCGTCGATCAACAAAATACGCAGCATGTTCATCCCCCTCACAGGCCAGCGCAGGCTTCGGGTGTGTCGCCCAG
The DNA here is from genome assembly GCF_014269165.1 of Pseudomonas sp. SWRI68. Classification (NCBI taxonomy): domain Bacteria; kingdom Pseudomonadati; phylum Pseudomonadota; class Gammaproteobacteria; order Pseudomonadales; family Pseudomonadaceae; genus Pseudomonas; species Pseudomonas sp. SWRI68. The sequence goes on from NZ_JABWRU010000009.1 coordinate 160,882, forward strand.
GGCATGCAAGCGGAAGCTGCGGGCATAGCCGTAGGGGTCGCTGCCGTCCCAACGTGTACCGTCGATCAGCAGGCTGCTGCGCATCGGCAGGCCGTGGCAAGGGATGCCGAGGGTGTCTGCGGCTTCGCGATAGAGCCCCAGTTGCTGGACCTGGCTGGCCACGCCGAGGTAGTCGGGGTCGTCGCGCAGCAGGCCCCAGCGGCGGAACTGGGTCATGAACCACATGCCGTCGGACAGGTACGGCAGGTTGGCTTGGCCCTGGTCGAACAGGCGCAGGGCGTGGGGGTCTTGCCACTGGTTGCCCAACCCGTCCTGGTAGTCGCCAAGCAGGCGTGGCTCGATGTTGCCCACCGGGGTGTCCAGGTAGGCATTGGCGCTGAGTAGCTGTGCGGTGCTGCGGCGGTTCTCAGGGCTTTGCTCGATGAAGCGGCTGGCCGCGAGGATCGCCTTGATCAAGGCGCGGGCACTGTTGGGGTACTGCTCGGCGAAGGTGCGGGCGCACGCGAGGACTTTCTCTGGGTGGTCCGGCCAGATCGACTGGCTGGTTGCCAAGGTAAAACCCTGGCCCTTGCCGACGGCATCGGCTGACCAGGGCTCGCCGACACAGAAACCGTCGATGCGGCCTGCCTGGATATGCGCGGCCATCTGTGCCGGCGGTACTACCACGCTGTCGACGTCGCGCAGCGGGTGGATGCCTTGGCTCGCCAGCCAGTAGTACAACCACATGGCGTGGGTGCCCGTGGGGAAGGTCTGGGCAAAGGTCAGGCGTGCGCCATGCTGGTGCACCAGGCGCGCCAATGCCTCAGGGCTGGTCACACCCTTGCGTTGCAGGGCAGGGGAAAGGTTGATGGCCTGGGCATTCTGGTTCAGCCCCATGAGCACGGCCATGTCACTGGCCGGCACACCACCAATGCCCAGGTGCACGGCATAGGCCAGGCCGTACAGGCAGTGCGCGGCATCCAGTTCGCCGCTGACCAGTTTGTCGCGCAGCCCCGCCCAGGAACCCTGGCGCTTGAGGTTGAGGGCCAGGCCGTGCTGCTGGGCAAAACCCTGGGTGGCGGCGACCACCACCGAGGCGCAATCGGTCAGGGCCATGAAGCCAATGTTCAGGCTGGGTTTTTCCGGCGCGTCGCTGCCGTTGACCCAGGCCAGGGGCGTTGCTCGGGGTGCTGTGTTCACAAGGTTCCTCGCCCGTACTGAAAAGGCAGTGCGATGTGCGAAGCAACGCATGTGCCAAGCGGCCGAGGATTTACTGTCATGCCAGCCGTGCGCTGGCTATAATCGCCCCCTCATTCACCCCGAGCCTTGCCCGCCCATGTATACCCTGGCCCGCCAGCTGCTGTTCAAGCTTTCCCCGGAAACCTCCCACGACCTGTCCCTGGACCTGATCGGTGCCGGTGGCCGTCTTGGCCTCAATGGCATGCTGTGCAAGCAGCCGGCGGCCTTGCCGGTGTCGGTCATGGGCTTGAACTTCGCCAACCCGGTGGGCCTTGCCGCTGGCCTGGACAAGAACGGCGCGGCCATCGATGGCTTTGCTCAGCTGGGCTTCGGCTTCGTCGAGATCGGTACCGTCACACCGCGTCCGCAGCCGGGCAATCCGAAGCCGCGGATTTTCCGCCTGCCGGAAGCCACGGCGATCATCAACCGCATGGGTTTCAACAACCTGGGCGTCGATCACCTGCTCAAGCGCGTGCGAGCTTCGCGTTACAACGGCGTGCTGGGCATCAACATCGGCAAGAACTTCGACACCCCGGTCGAGCGTGCGGTCGATGACTACCTGATCTGCCTGGACAAGGTCTATGCCGATGCCACCTACATCACCGTCAACGTCAGTTCGCCGAACACGCCGGGGCTGCGCAGCCTGCAGTTTGGCGACTCGCTGAAGCAGTTGCTCGATGCCTTGGCCGAGCGCCGCGAGCAGTTGGCGGTTACGCAGGGCAAGCGCGTGCCGTTGGCGATCAAGATCGCCCCGGACATGAGTGATGAAGAAACCGCACTGGTGGCTGCGGCGTTGATGGAATCGGGCATGGACGCGGTGATCGCCACCAACACCACGCTGAGCCGTGAAGGCGTCGAAAGCTTGCCCTATGGGGGCGAAGCCGGTGGGTTGTCGGGTGCTCCGGTACTGGAGAAGAGTACTCACACGGTGAAGGTACTGGCAGGTGAGCTGGGCGGCAAGCTGCCGATCATTGCTGCGGGTGGCATCACCGAGGGGCGTCACGCCGCCGAGAAAATCGCCGCCGGGGCCAGCCTGGTGCAGATCTACTCGGGCTTCATCTATAAAGGCCCTGCGCTGATCCGCGAGGCAGTGGATGCTATCGCCGCGATGCCAAGACAACCTTCAGGTTTGTAACCGGCCATAAAAAGGGCCCCATCAAGGGGCCCCTGGGCCTTCGCCCGCCGCCCGGATGGGGCGTGCATGGTAAATCGAATTCAGTGTCCTCGATCAGCCAACGGCGTGATTTTCGTTGAGTCTATGGATGCCAGCGGTGCCAGTCATGCCGTCCCAGTTATCACCGCGACCTTCACGCCAGCCGTTGATCCAGGCTTGGCGAACAGAAGGAAGATTGAACGGGCAAAGTTCGCGGGATTTGCCGGTGACCCCGTATTGGTAGCCACGTGAATATGCTCTTTCCAACGGATCACGCTTAAGTCTTCTCATAGGGTGTTGCCCTCACTTGTTGACTGTAATGTCCCGTCGGCCTCTCCGAGGCCGGGCAGAGTCTTTCTGCCGGTTTGCGCTCGCTGCCGGCGTGGCGAGCTGAAGGTGCCGCCTCGTTGCGAAGCGGCCTAAGACCAGTTCTAACGAATGCGAGTCACGGTGTGAATGATCGATTTGTCATAAGCACGTAACCTTTCCAAGGGTGAAGTGATAAGTAAATAAATGCGACTCAACCTTATTTGGCGTTGAGCCCGCAATGATCGGGGTTTGCCGATCATTGACGTCATTTCGCCAGCGTTGCTGGGCCATGACAGAATTATTTTGAAATGCGACGAAGGGTCACATCGGTCCCTGAATCGCTCGAATTTTTCAAACTGCCTGATGATCTAAGCTGTCTTTGCCCCTGGCGAAGTGCTGATCGGTCAGGCGGCCCGGTCGTTCTGCTGCGCAGTTGTGCAGGGGAGGGCCACTCGGATGCCTGCTGGAAGGGTGTTCGGGCAAACATCGCGGGGCGATGCGTCGCCTCGTCAGTCAAATAGCCAAAGGCTCTGGAATCCTCATGTCGGACCGTTTCGAACTCTATCTCACCTGCCCCAAAGGCCTGGAAGGCCTGCTCGCCGAAGAGGCCAAGGGCCTCGGCCTCGATGAGGTGCGCGAGCACACCTCGGCCATTCGCGGCGCCGCCGACATGGAAACCGCCTACCGCCTGTGCGTCTGGTCGCGCCTGGCCAACCGGGTGTTGCTGGTGCTCAAGCGCTTCAACATGAAGAATGCCGACGACCTCTACGATGGCGTCAACGCGGTTGACTGGGCAGACCACCTGGCCGCCGACGGTACGCTTGCGGTGGAATTCAGCGGCCATGGCTCGGGCATCGACAACACCCATTTCGGTGCGCTCAAGGTCAAGGACGCCATCGTCGACAAGCTGCGCAACCGTGAAGGCCTGCGCCCGTCGGTGGAAAAGATCGACCCCGATGTGCGTGTGCACCTGCGCCTGGACCGCGGCGAGGCGATTCTCTCGCTCGACCTGTCCGGCCACAGCCTGCACCAGCGCGGATACCGCTTGCAGCAAGGCGCCGCGCCGCTCAAGGAAAACCTGGCGGCGGCTGTGCTGATCCGCGCCGGTTGGCCGCGCATCGCTGCCGAAGGCGGCGCCCTGGCTGACCCGATGTGCGGTGTGGGTACCTTCCTGGTCGAAGCCGCAATGATTGCCGCCGATATGGCACCTAACCTCAAGCGCGAGCGTTGGGGCTTCAGCGCCTGGCTTGGCCATGTGCCGGCACTGTGGCGCAAGGTCCATGACGAGGCGCAAGCGCGCGCGCAGGCCGGCCTGGCCAAGCCACCGCTGTGGATCCGTGGCTACGAGGCCGACCCGCGGCTGATCCAGCCTGGGCGCAACAACGTCGAACGTGCCGGCCTGAGCGACTGGGTAAAGATCTACCAGGGCGAGGTCAGCACCTTCGAGCCGCGGCCAGACCAGAACCAGAAAGGCCTGGTCATCAGCAACCCGCCTTACGGCGAGCGCCTGGGCGACGAAGCCAGCCTGCTGTATCTCTATCAGAACCTGGGCGAACGTTTGCGCCAGGCCTGCATGGGCTGGGAAGCGGCGGTGTTCACCGGGGCGCCGGAGCTGGGCAAGCGCATGGGCATCCGTAGCCACAAGCAATACGCATTCTGGAACGGTGCGCTGCCGTGCAAGCTGCTGTTGTTCAAGGTGCAGCCTGACCAGTTCGTCACCGGCGAGCGTCGCGACCCTCAGGCTGAAAACGACGAGGCCCGGCGCCAGGAGCCACAGGCAAGCGAGCCTGCGCGCCTGTCGGAAGGTGCGCAGATGTTCGCCAATCGTCTGCAAAAAAACCTCAAGCAATTGGGCAAGTGGGCCCGTCGCGAGCAGGTCGACTGCTACCGCCTGTACGATGCCGACATGCCCGAGTACGCCCTGGCAGTAGACCTCTACCACGACTGGGTGCACGTGCAGGAATACGCGGCACCCCGCACGATCGACCCAGAGAAGGCCCAGGCGCGTCTGCTCGATGCCCTGGCCGCGATTCCGCAGGCACTGGGTATCTCGCCCCAGCGTGTGGTGCTCAAGCGCCGCGAGCGCCAGAGCGGCACCCGCCAGTACGAGCGCCAGGCCACCGAAGGGCGCTTCCAGGAAGTCAACGAAGGCGGCGTCAAGCTGCTGGTCAACCTCACCGACTACTTGGATACCGGCCTGTTCCTCGACCATCGCCCGATGCGCATGCGCATCCAGCGCGAGGCTGCCGGCAAGCGCTTCCTCAACCTGTTCTGCTACACCGCCACGGCAACCGTGCATGCGGCCAAGGGCGGCGCGCGCAGCACCACCAGCGTCGACTTGTCGAAAACCTACCTGGACTGGGCGCGGCGCAACCTGTCGCTCAATGGTTTCTCCGAGCGCAACCGCCTGGAGCAGGGCGATGTGATGGCCTGGCTGGAAGCCAACCGCGACACCTATGACCTGATCTTCATCGACCCGCCGACCTTCTCCAACTCCAAGCGCATGGAAGGTGTGTTCGACGTACAGCGTGACCATGTGCAACTGCTGGACCTGGCGATGGCGCGGCTGGAGCCAGGTGGCGTGCTGTACTTCTCCAACAACTTCCGCAAGTTCCAGCTTGATGAGCACCTGATGGCGCGTTACGCGGTAGAGGAGATCACCGCCCAGACGCTGGACCCGGACTTCGCCCGCAACAACCGTATCCACCGCGCGTGGCGCCTGCAATTGCGCTGAAGCGACGAGGTGCATTGCGCCGCTAATGGCCAATAGCTATAACTGACGGCAGGGCAAGATAATCCGCAGGACGCTGACGTGACGAGATGGGTTTATGTCCAAGTTTGGCGTACGTGCGAGGTTTCTTGGCCTGTGCAGCGAAGGGGTGTCCGCCTGGGCCGTGGCGCTGGTGGCCTTGGTGGCTGGCGGCCTGCTGTCGGCCACCCTGGCGCTTGCCGCGCACACCTTTTACAAGCAGCAACTGCGCCAGCGCTTCGAGTTGCTGGCCAGCGAGCGCTACAGCCGCATCGCCGAGCGTTTTGATGATCAGCAGCAGCGCCTGGACGGGCTGCGGCGGTTTTTCAGCTTCTCCAATGAAATCACCCCCCGCGAATTCGATGGTTACGCACGGCCCTTGCTGCAGCGCACTTTGGCTTACGCCTGGGCGCCGCGCGTAGAGGCGGCGCAGCGTGCCGATTTCGAACAGCGCACCTCGGCCTGGCTGGGCCAGGGTTATGTGATCCGCGATCAGGATGCGCAGGGCAACTGGCAGCCGGCGCCACTGCGTGACCACTACTTTCCGGTGCTCTACACCCAGTCAGCTGATCAGCCGGCACTCCCTTACGGGCTCGACCTTGCTGGCCAGGGGGCGCGCCATGCAACCCTGGCGCGTGCGCTGGAGCCTGGCAGCATGGCGGTGTCCGAGCCCCTGAACATCATGGATGCCGGGGCTGGGCGGCCGGCAGCGCAGGCGCGTGGCCTGCTGATGGTGGCGCCGGTGTTCTCCGACGCAGCGCCGTATGGCGCGGCGGCGGGGTATGTGATGGCGTTGCTCAACCTGCGCGAGCTCATCAGCGATGGGTTACCGGCCCTGGCCGATGACAATCTGGTCGTGCGCATCGAAGACCCTTCCGGGCGGCAAGGGCCTGAAGTGCTGTTCGACTCCCAGAACGAGGCAGCACCCCTGGCGTTGGCGAGCAGCCAGTTGCTGCACCTGGCTGACCACCCATTCCAGCTGCTTGTGCGACCGAGTCTGGCGTTTCTGAAGGCCAACCGTTCATCGGCTGCGCTGACGGTCGGGCTATTGGGCGGGCTGTTGAGCTTACTGCTCAGTGCCTTGCTCTACAGCCTGTTCAGCCAGCGCCAGCGCGCCTTGACCCTGGTCGAGCAGCGCACTGCAGAGCTTCGAGTCAGCGAGCAATCCCTGCGCGGCACTCACAACCAGTTGCGCAGCGTGCTGGATGCCGCGACCCAGGTGGCGATCATCGCTACCAACCTCAAGGGGGTGGTCAGCACCTTCAATGCCGGAGCCGAGCGCATGCTCGGCTATTCGGCCAGCGAGGCGATCGGCCAACTGCGCCTGGAGGACCTGGTGCTGCCTGAAGAGCTCAGCCAGCGCGCCCATGCCTTGAGCCAGCGCTACGGGCGGCGTATTGCCGGTGGCCAGGCGATGTTTGCCGAAACGGTGCAGGAAAGCGGTGCCGAGCCTGGCGAGTGGACCTTGCTGCGCGCCGATAACAGCCATCTGCTGGCCAACATGCTGGTCACGGCCATGCTCGATGAACAAGGCCTATGGGTCGGCTACCTGGCGATTTGCATCGATGTCACGGAACGACGCCGGGTGCATGAGGCGCTGGCGGCGCGTGACCGGCTGCTGGAAAAACTCAGTGCCGAGGTACCCGGCGGCATCTATCAGTACCGCCTGGATGCCGATGGCAGCTCGTGCTTCCCGTATGCCAGCAAAGGCCTGTACGACATCTACGAGGTCGACCTGCAGCAGCTGCACGAGGACGCCACGCTGGTGTTCGAGCGTATCCACCCCGATGACCTGGACCGCGTACGCCGGTCGGTGCGCTACTCGGCCAACCACCTCACGCCGTGGCGCGAGGAGTACCGGGTCTGCCTGCCGCGTGCGGGCTTGCGCTGGGTGCGCGGCGAAGCGACACCAGAGGTCGGCGATGCGGGGTGTACCCTTTGGCATGGCTACCTGACCGACATCTCCGACCTCAAGGGGGTGGAGGAGGAGTTGCGTGCGCTGTCGGTGACCGACGCGCTGACCGGTATTCATAACCGGCGCTATTTCCAGGAGCGGCTCAAGGTCGAGCTGGATCGCGCTCAGCGTGATGGCTTGGCGTTGGCGGTGATCATGCTCGATATCGATCACTTCAAGCGCATCAATGACCAGTTCGGCCACGCGGTGGGTGACCTGGTGCTGCGCAGCCTGTGCCAGCGCATCGCCCTGCGCTTGCGACGAACCGACGTGTTCTGCCGGCTGGGCGGGGAGGAGTTCATGGTGCTGTGCCCGGGTAGCGATGCCGAGCAGGCGCGGCTACTGGCGATGGAGCTGTGGCAGGGTGTGCGCAACGTACCGATCGAAGGGGTAGGCGAGGTGACCGCGAGCTTCGGTGTGGCGGGGTGGCGGCCAGGCGAAGGGGCCGATGCCTTGCTGTGGCGCGCGGATGCCGGGGTGTATGCCGCCAAGCAAGCGGGGCGGGACCGGGTGGAAGGCGAGTTGCCCTGAGCCCTGCATGGGCTCGGTGGCCGGCAGACACGGGGGGCCGTTCCTGCGGCCCCCCACCGGTGTTTAGGCCGAGACTTGGTCAGTTGGCCGCAGTACTGGTGCCCAGTTTCGGCTGGCGATAGAGGTCCAGCAGTACCTGGTCAAGCACCTGCGATGCGCCCCACGGTTTCGGGTCGTTGAGAATGGCCGCGACCGCCCAGGTATGCCCGTTGCTGTCGCGGCTGAAGCCCGCGATGGCCCGCACGGTATTCAGGGTGCCGGTCTTGATGTGCCCCTCACCGGTCATGGCCGTGCGTTTCAGGCGCTTGCGCATGGTGCCGTCCATGCCCACCAGCGGCATGGAGCTGATGAACTCGGCCGAGTAGGGGCTCTTCCAGGCAGCCTGCAGCAGGGCGGCCATCTCGCGGGTGCTGACGCGTTCGGCACGCGACAGGCCGGAGCCGTTCTCCATCACCAGGTGAGGTGCAGTAATGCCTTTTTTCGCCAACCACTGGCGAACGACGCGTTGCGCCGCACGGGCATCATCGCCATCGGCATCGGTACGGAACTGTGCACCCAGGCTGAGGAACAGCTGCTGGGCCATGGTGTTGTTGCTGTACTTGTTGATGTCGCGGATCACTTCCACCAGGTCGGGCGAGAAGGCCCGTGCCAGCAGGCGTGCGCTCTTGGGCACGTTCTCGATGCGATCGCGGCCCTGGATGTTGCCACCAAGCTCGTTCCAGATCGCCCGCACGGCGCCGGCGGCGTAGGTCGGGTGATCGAGCAGCGACAGGTAGGTCTGCGAGTTGCAGCCATCGCCGAGTTGGCCGCTGACCACCACGCTGACGCCATCGGCCTGGGGCACAGGGTTGTAGCGCACGTCACCCTTGCACTGCTTGGACGTCACGGCCTTGACCTGGTTATCGATGCGGATGTTGGCAATCGGCGGTTCAACGGCGATGGTCACCTTGCCACCATCGTTGCGGGCGACAAAGCGCAGTGCCTTGAGGTTGACCAGCAACGAGTCAGGCTTGACCAGGAACGGCTTGTTGACGTCGCCGCCATCATCGTTGAACTGCGGCAGGTTGGGCTGCACGAAGTGGCTGCGGTCCAGTACCAGGTCACCGCTGATGGTGCGCACGCCGTTGGCCCGCAGGTCACGCATCAGCAGCCACAGTTTTTCCATGTTCAGCTTCGGGTCGCCGCCACCTTTGAGGTACAGGTTGCCGTTGAGCACACCGTTGCTCAAGGTGCCGTCGGTGTAGAATTCGGTCTTCCACTGGAATGTAGGGCCGAGCAGTTCAAGGGCTGCGTAGGTGGTGACCAGCTTCATGGTCGAGGCCGGGTTCACCGAAACATCGGCGTTGAACACGGTCGCGGCGCCTGGGCCATCCAGCGGCAGCATCACCAAAGACAGCGCAGTGTCTTGCAGCTTGTTGGCTTTAAGCGCCTGCTGCACCTTGGGTGGCAGGCTGGTATTGACGGCGGCGGCCTGGCTGGGCAGGGCGAAGGGCAGGAGCAGGCCGGCGAGAACGAGGGGACGGAGCGTTTTGATCATATTCAGTAAATACCCTGCGGCGAGGGAGAAGGACATTGGGGCTGTAAGAGATGATGGCCCCAGGACGAAATAGAACGCGCATTATGCCCCAAGCTTAGCCACGATGGGCCACGTTCGACACAAAAGCGACGCCAACAAAAAAGGCCACCCCGAAGGGTGGCCTTTTCAGCGTGCAAGCCGCTGGGTAGCGCAGGTATCACTCGGCCGCGTTGATCGCGTTGCCCGGATACCATGCGTCGAGCAGCGGGCTGACTTCGATCTTGGTCAGTTCGCTGCGGCCCTTGAGCCAGGCTTCGACGGCAGCACGCTGCTCTTCGGTGACCGAACCGCGTTTGGCCGAGCACACCAGACCGAAATCGTCACCGCCTACGTAGTCGAGGCCGTTGGCGTCCATGGCTTCTTCCAGGAAGGCATCGAGGAATGCGTCGATCGCCTGATCATCCAGGTCTTCCTTGAAGTCCAGGTTCAGCTCGAAGCCCAATTCCTGAAACTCGTCGACACACAGCTTTTTGCGCAGGCGGCGGGAGCGGTTAGTGGCCATGAAACAATCCTCTTAGGTAATATCGCCGCGCAGTCTACCAGCTTCGGCGTGTGGCTGCCTTGCTCATTCAAGCCCGCCGGTAGCCTTGATGTCAGCGGCCAACGCCTTCTCCACCCGGCGCATGTGCCGGGCCAGTGCCTGGCGCCGTAGGCGCAGTTGCGGTGTCGGCAACGTGGTGTTCTGCAGTGCTTCGCACGCCGCCATCAGCTCGGGCGCCTCCAGCATGCGGGCGGCGCTGAGGATCTTGTGCGCCTGGTCGGCAACGGCGTCGGCGTCTTGTGCGGGCAGGCTCATCAGAATCACCAGGTCCGTTTGCAGGCTCTCGTGCAGGGCGGCCAGAAAGCGCTGGCGGTCGTTCGGGGCTTGGCCGACGATCGTGCCCAGGCCCTCCAGGTCGAACAGTTTGCGCCGCCATGGCTGTCGGCCCCGTGGGCTGATGCCGGCCAGGCGCTGGCTCAGGGTGGTCAGGCTGATGGGTTTGAGCAGGCAGTCATCCATGCCGGCATCCAGGCACTTGCGCATGACCTCGGGCTGGGCGTTGGCGGTATAGCCGAGGATGGTGCAGCGCGATCGCCCGTATTGCCGTTCTTCGGCACGTACGGTACTGGCCAACTGGTAGCCGTTCATGTGCGGCATGTTGCAGTCGAGCACCAACACATCGAAGGCGCCTGCGCGCCACAGGCCCAAGCCTTCACGGCCATCCCTGGCGCAGGTGTGGCCCAGGCCCAGGTAACCCAGTTGCTGCGCCATCAACTGCAGGTTGGCGGGATGGTCGTCGATCACCAGCACGTTCAGGCGTGGATCGGGTACGTCGACAGGTTCGATCACCGGCCTCTCGACAGCGTCGGCGCTGACAACTTGCAACGGCATTTTCAAGCGAACCTGGGTGCCGACATCTTCGAGGCTCTTGATGGTCAGCGTGCCTCCCATCATTTCGCACAGGCTCCGGCAGATCGCGAGGCCAAGGCCAGTGCCTGCGCGGGCACCCTGGCTGTGCGGGTTGGCCTGGATGAATGGGTTGAACAGGCGTTGCAAGTCATCGGCGTGAATGCCGATGCCGCTGTCACGTACTTCCAGCTCTAGAGTCGGGTAAGAGGAGGCTTCTGCTTCCTGCAGGCAAACGCAGATGCGTACCTGGCCATGCTCGGTGAACTTGATGGCGTTGCTGACCAGGTTGGACAGCACCTGCTTGAAGCGCAGCGGGTCGAGCAATGCATGGCAGCGGGCAGCCGGTGCGATCATCACCTCCAGGGCCAGGCCCTTCTGCCGCGCCTGGCCATCGAAGATACGGCCCACCGACTCGACCAGTGCGGCCAGGTCGACCGGCTCCGGAGTGAGTGACAGATGCCCGGATTCGATGCGCACGATATCGAGGATATCGCCGATCAGCCCCAGCAGGTCCTTGGCCGAATGGTGGGCCAGTTCCAGGGCTGAACGGTCCACCCGACCCTGGTCGGCACGTTTGACGGCAAGTTCGAGCATGCCGATGACGGCGTTCATCGGCGTTCGGATTTCATGGCTGATGGTGGCCAGGAACGTGCTTTTGGCGCGGTTGGCATCTTCGGCTTGCTGCTTGGCCTGGCGCAGTTCCTGAACCAGCTGGCGCCGTTCGCTGATATCGATCCAGCCGCCGATGATGCCTTGTACTTCGCCCAGCGAGTCGCGGTATGGCAGGATCCAGTGGTAGATGGTCATTTCGCGGCCTTTGACCCGCAGCGGCCGATCGATGATCAGTGGGGTCCCGGCGGCCATGACCTTCAGATAATCGGCCTGGATTTGGTGAGTATGTTCGCAGTCAGCGAACAGGCTTTGCTCCAGGCGCTTGCCCATGACCTCTTCGCTGCAGGCCTGAACGGCTTCCAGGTAGCTGTCGTTGCAACTTTGCAGGCAACCTTCGCGATCACGCACGTACATGGTGTGCGGTGTGCCGTTGAGCAGCGCACGCATGAATGCCAGCTGGTCGTTCAACGCCCGCTCGGCGCTTTGACGCTGCTTGATCTGCAGGCGCAGGCGGGCATTCCAGATCAGTGCCAGCAGCAGCAACAGCCCGGTACCCAGCAGCACCTGCCAGGCGAGCCGGCGAAAGCTTTGCCAGGTGCTGTCGTCATGCAGGCCGTAACCGCGCCAGCGGTTGTTTATCACCCCCAGCTCTTCCGGCGGAATGCTCAACAACGCTTTGTCGAGGATCGATACCAGCGTCTGTGAATGGCTGGCGGCTGCCATGGCGTAGCTGGCCGGCTCGCTGCCGACGGTGGCGCGTATGACCAGGTCGGGGTGGGTGGCCACCGCATGGTTGGCGTCTATCAAGGTGGTGATCACGGCATCTACAGCACCGCTTTTGAGCAGCGCCGTGGAATAGAAGGAGCTCTCGGTCTCGATCCAGCCAATGTGCGGATAGCGCGTGGAAAGGTCATCCATCGCGCTGTAGCGGGTAATCGCGATGCGTCGGTCCTTCAGTTGTTCCAGAGAGGTGTATTGCCCGTTGCTCGCTCGGCTGACCAATACATAGACACTTTCAAGGTAAGGGCGGCTGATTTGCAGGGTCTGCTCGGCCTCACCGTCGGTAGTGAGCGCCGCAATCACATCCACCCGGCCGTCCTTGAGGCGGGCGATCATGTCGGCAATGCCGCTGGCGCGCTGCACCTCGAAACGCAGGCCGGTGCGCAGGCGGATGAGCTCCAGCAGGTCGGCGGTGATGCCCCTGAAATATCCCGAACCATCGAAGAAGGACAAGGGCGCCGCAGTATCGTCGATGGCCACGCGCATGACCGGGTGGTGTTGCAACCAGAATTCCTCAGCCTCTGTCAGTTGCAGCTTGCGGTCGGTCAGGAGCAGGTCGCTGCCGGCACTCCAGCGCTTGAAGATACTGGCGCGCACGGCTGCAGGCTGATTGTCGAGAATGGCGTTGACCAGTTCCAGCAGCAACGCATCCGCCTTGCGCATGGCAAAGCTGAAGCCGATCGCTTCGTGCTTGCTGAAATTGGCGATGCGCAGGCCGGGCAGGTGGCCGCGATTGAGCTGGTAATGGGTGGAGATGGTGTCGCCGATGAACACGTCGGCCTGGCCAAATGCAACGGCATTCAAGGCCTGGGAAGACGAGCCGAAGGCCAGCACCTGGGCCTTGGGGTAGGCACTGCCTATCTCCTGCCTCGGCAGGTAGTGGTAGAGCATGCCCAGCCGCATGTTCTCCAGGCCCAGGTCCAAAGGGCGGCGTTCGTCCTCACGGGTGACCAGCACCGGCTGGTCAATGGCATAGGGGTGCGACAGTGCCAGACCGTCCGTTGTCGCTTCATAGCCGTTGGCACTGCCGAGCAGGTCGATATCGCCGCGTTTGAGTGCCTCTACCGCTGCCTGTCGGCTGTTGAAGCGCAGCACGCGCACAGGCAGCTGCAGGGCAAGGCTGATCAGGTTTGCATACTCGGCGGTGAGGCCTTGATAGTCGCGGCCGCCACTGGTGATGTCGAAGGGCGGATAGTCGGGCGCAGAGGTACCCAGCACCAGTTCGTGTCGGCTTTCGAGCCATTGGCGTTGCGGGGCCGTAAGAGAAGGCTGTGCTGGCATTACCGGTGAGCGTGCCAGCAGGGCATACGCGGTAACTCCGTGGTGGTTGGCGTGTATTGCGCCGCTGACCAGTGCCAGGGCGAGTAACAGCCGGGCGATATGGCGCGCCATGAAAACCCTCAGACCAGTGCGTTGCGTTTGGCCATTTCGATCAGGTCTACCAAGGTCTCGACCTGGAGTTTGTGCATCAGGCGCTTCTTGTAGGTACTCACCGTCTTGTTGCTGAGGAACATGCCTTTGGCGATTTCCTTATTGCTTCGCCCTTGGGCAAATAATTGCAGGACCATGAGTTCACGGTCATTGACCTGGCGGAAGAGTTGCAGGTCGGCATCTACCGTTTGATTGTGTTTGATTGCCTGGCTGGGGAAATAGTTGTAACCGGCAAGTACTGCCTTGATCGCGCTGAGCAGTTCGCTGAGGTCTTCCTGCTTGCACACATAGCCCGCAGCGCCCGAGTGCATGCAGCGTACGGCGAACAACGCCGGGGATTGGGCGGTCAGCACCAGAACCTTCAACGGCAGGGACATGGCCTGGAAGCGGGAAAGCACCTCTAGGCCGTCTAGCTTGGGGATGCTGATGTCGAGGATGACCAGGTCAGGGGCGGTTTCTCGAATCATCTGCATGGCGTCAACGCCATTGTCCGATTCGCCGACGATCTTGTAGTTCTGATTTTCCAGCAACATACGAACGGCCAGGCGGATAACGGGATGGTCGTCGACAATAAATACGGAGTGCATGTTCAACTTCCCTGCGGGCGAGTGAGGGTGACGGGTGGCACCTTATCCCAGTTGGAAGTCGTCGGGCATGTGAGGAAGGGCTATTCGCTGTATATGGGAAATGGCTTACAGGATAAAACAAATCGGGCTACGAATTTGGCCTGTGGAGCTTGATGTCAAACCTTGTTTGGTAACTTTTCATTGACTGTTATTCGTGGTGTTTAATCGGCACCTACACAAGTAGGAAGTTTCCTTCAAGAAAGGGTGCAGCCAGAGGCTGTGCTCGGGCTGCACCTGACGGGCTCAGGTCGGGCTGGAGCGCCCCGTCATTTCGCGGGCCATTTCACTGGCATAGCTGTCGGTCATGCCGGCGATGAAGTCGATCATGCGCAGAAAGGCACTGTGCAATGAGCCATGCGGGTCCGGTGCATTGTTGCCGATCAGGTCGAGCACACGCCGGCTCTTGAACGACGGGGTGCGGCCGCCATGCTGTTCGAGGGCAGCGCCGCAGAAGGTGTTCAAGAGGATCTCGAGTGTGGTGTAGGCGCCGATCTCGTGCAGGGTCTTGCGTTTGTCCTGGAAGATCTTGTTGCGCGCCATGTCCTTGGCTTGCAGCACGCAGTGCTTGGCCGGGCCATGCATGTGTTCGACCAGGTCGCCGGGCAGATGCCCGGCGAGCAGTGCCTGTTGCTGTTCGACGAAGGCGTGGGCGGCGGCGTTGGTCAGGTGTTCGATGGCCTTGCCGCGCAGGATCGCCAGCTTGCGCCGTCGCGAGTCGCGCGGGCCGAGTTGGCGATAGGTCTCCGGCAGGTCGTCGCCCACCAGGCCGAGTAGCAGCGCCTCGACTTCGGCATACTCCAGCAACTCCATCTCCACACCGTCTTCCAAGTCGATCAGTGCATAGCAAATGTCATCTGCGGCCTCCATCAGGTAGACCAGCGGGTGGCGCGCCCAGCGTTGATCTTCCAGTTGCGGCAAGCCGAGTTTGCGGGCGATCTGTTCGAGCAACGGCAGTTCACTCTGGTAGCTGCCGAACTTGTGTTTCTTGTAACCCAGGGCATCGGCATGGCGGGCGCTCCAGGGGTACTTGAGGTAAGTGCCGAGGGTGGCGTACGTCAGCCGGGTACCGCCGTCGAACTGGTGATACTCCAGTTGGGTGAGTACGCGAAAGCCTTGTGCATTGCCTTCGAAGTTGAGGAAGTCGGCGCGCTCGTCATCGCTCATGTCGTCCAGCCAGCCACGCCCTGCAGCCTGTTGGAACCAGTGGCGGATGGCGTCTTCGCCGGAGTGGCCGAACGGCGGGTTGCCGATGTCGTGGGCCAGGCAGGCCGATTGCACGATCATCCCGAGGTCACTCGGTTCGCACCAGTCTGGCAGGCTGTCACGCAGGGTTTCGCCCACCCGCATGCCGAGCGAGCGGCCGACGCAACTGACTTCCAGGGAATGGGTCAGGCGCGTATGGATATGGTCGTTGCTGGTAACCGGGTGTACTTGAGTCTTGCGCCCAAGCCGGCGGAAGGCGCCGGAGAAGATGATGCGGTCGTGGTCCTTGTGGAAAGGGCTGCGCCCGAGTTCTTCGGGGCTGTACAGGGCTTTGCCCAGGCGTTCGCGGGTCAGCAAGGTATGCCAGTCCAAGGCTCGATCTCCTGTCGGTCGATGGGCATAGCTTCCTGTGTCGTGAGTCACCATGCAAGCTGAAGGTTTACGCGATCACCGGCGGGTGATCGCGTCTGTTCAGGTGATGCGAAAACGTCAGTGCCGGCGGCTGCCCTGCAGGTACAGCCGGATCAGTGGCAGCAGGCTGCCGCCCAAGCGCACCAGCCGTGTCAGGTTGCCACTGCGCACGCCCTTGCCGGTGAGAAAGCCCAGGGCGACCACCGCGCCAATCCCCCACAGCGGCGCATGCTTGATGCCAAGCCCCTCGTGCAGCGAACTGCCCATGCCGCGCATGCGCTGCAGTGGCTCAAGCAGTTGCCCCGACTCGTGGCGGATTTCCTGGCGGTGCATCTCCAGACGCAGGCGCAACAGGGCCTTGCGCAGTTCGCGAGGGTTACGGGTATTGGGTAGTTCAGGCAGGCTCATGGCAACAGGCGCTCCCGGTCCTTGGCAAGTTCCTCGAGGGTCGCGCCGAACGGCGATGACTCGTCGAACACTGCAGCCTTCAAACGCAAACCGCAATACAACGCGGCCACACCGTAGAACACGCACAGGCCGATGATGCCCGCCAGGCGATAGCTGTCCCACAGCAGCACCAGCAGCAGCCCGGACAGCGCCGTCAGCAGCAGCAGGGCGAACACCAGTGCCAAACCTGCGAACAACAGCAGACTCAAGGTGCGGCCCTTCTGCTCCTGCAGCTCGATACCAAACAGCTCGATGTGGCTGTGCAGCAGCCCGAGCATCGCCGCGCCCAGGCGTTTGCCCGAAGCACCGGCGCCGATGGCGTCATTCTCCATGGGAACCCCTCAGCGCCGATTGGCCAGCAGGCCGATCAACAGCCCCACGCCCGCCGCAATACCGATGGCCTGCCAGGGGTTTTCCTGCACGTACTGCTCGGCGGTGCCAAGGGCTGCCTGGCCGCGGTCGCGCACCGATTCCTGAGTCAGTTGCAGGGTTTCACGGGCCTGAGTCAGGCGGTCATGGATCTGTTCACGCAATTCGTCAGCCTGATCGCCTGCCAGGTTGGCGGTGTCGGCGAGCAGCTTCTCGGTGTCGCGGACCAAGGCCTGAAAGTCAGCCATCAATATCTCTTGAGCAGTCTTTGCCGATTTGCTGGCCATGGGTCTCTCCCTGTTGATGAGTGTTGGTAGTTCGAGTGATAGCACATGCCGAAGGTTCAAGTGGCTGTGCGGGTAACTGGGCTGGTATGGGCCTTGCTAAGGCTTTGCCACGTAGCGGGGCGCCGCTGGCGCGCACTGCGCCGATTCGGGGCGCCCTGCGTGACGAACTACCGTAAACCTTAACCCAATCCTCGACAAACCCAAGAATAAAGCATGCAGGCCTCGCCCCATTCAGCAAACGGGGCAGGGGGCTGGCACCGATTCGGTGCAGGGATGCAGGTTCTTGAACTGTCCTGGTGCCTTTTCCGCAGGTCTGCCTATTCATGGAACACATGCACAGCGCGATGGACTCCCTGGTCCACGGTTCGAATACCCTGTTCATTCTCATGGGCGCCATTCTGGTGCTGGCCATGCATGCTGGCTTCGCCTTTCTCGAAGTGGGCACCGTACGGCACAAGAATCAAGTCAATGCCTTGTCGAAGATCCTCAGCGACTTCGCCATTTCGGCGCTGGTGTACTTCTTTATCGGCTATTGGATCGCCTACGGCGTGAGTTTCTTCCAGCCGGCGGCGCAACTGGCCGTCGACCATGGCTATGCGCTGGTCAAGTGCTTCTTCCTGCTCACGTTCGCAGCTGCCATCCCGGCGATCATCTCCGGGGGTATTGCCGAGCGTGCGCGTTTCGTTCCGCAGCTGTGTGCCACCGCGTTGATCGTGGCGTTTGTCTATCCGTTTTTCGAAGGCGTGGTGTGGAACGGCAACTTCGGTGTGCAGGCCTGGCTGCACGCACGCTTCGGCGCGCCGTTCCATGACTTTGCCGGCTCTGTCGTGGTGCATGCCATGGGCGGCTGGCTGGCGCTGGCGGCTGTGGTGTTGCTGGGGCCACGGCGTGGGCGCTACCGCGACGGCCGCCTGGTGGCTTTTGCACCTTCGAGCATTCCGTTTCTGGCGCTGGGTTCGTGGATCCTGATCATTGGCTGGTTCGGCTTCAACGTGATGAGCGCCCAGACCTTGCAGGGCGTAAGCGGCCTGGTGGCGATCAATTCGCTGATGGCCATGGTCGGTGGCACCCTGGCGGCCTTGCTGGCCGGGCGCAACGACCCGGGCTTCCTGCACAATGGGCCGCTGGCCGGGCTGGTGGCGATCTGTGCCGGTTCCGACCTGATGCACCCGATTGGCGCGCTGGCCACCGGCCTGGTGGCTGGGGTGCTGTTTGTCTGGAGTTTCACAGCGGCGCAGAACCGCTGGAAAATCGACGACGTGCTGGGCGTGTGGCCGTTGCACGGCCTGTGCGGTGTGTGGGGTGGCATTGCCTGTGGCGTGTTCGGCCAGGCCGCCTTGGGTGGCATGGGCGGTGTCAGCCTGGCCAGCCAGTTGCTGGGCAGTCTTATGGGGGTGCTGGTGGCATTGCTCGGTGGCTTTGTCGTCTATGGGGTGATCCGAGCGCTGCATGGCTTGCGCTTGAGCCACGAGCAGGAGTTTCAGGGCGCGGACCTGTCGCTGCACCGCATTGGTGCGACCAGCCAGGATTGAGCGAGGCCAGGTGCGCAGTGGGCGGGACGGACCTAGAATAGGCTTTTCCAAAGCCAAACCGAGAACTGCCCCATGCTGCCTGAATGCCAATTGTTCGGCACCCTCGGCTGCCACCTGTGCGAAGTGGCCGAGGCTGTGCTGATGCCTTTCGTCGATCATGGCCTGTTGGTGGAGCTGGTCGACATTGCCGATAACGAGGCCATGTTCGAACGCTATGGCCTGATCATTCCCGTGCTGCGTCGCTGTGACAATGGCGGCGAGCTGCATTGGCCGTTCGATGCCGAGCAAGTGGTGGCGTTTCTCGCGCAATGATCGCCCAATGGGCACGCGTTCCTCACGCCATGGTTGAGATTACAAGTCGATGATCGGGTGCCGGCCACTGCTGCCGGTGCCCTTGAACTGTCATCGAGAATCTAACCATGTTCATCACGCCTCATTTCACCCTGGATGAAATGACCGCTTCGCAAATCGCCGCAAGGGAAGGGTTTGACAACACCCCTACACCTGAGGTGCTGGCCAATCTAACTGTCCTGTGTGGCGTGCTTGAAAAGGTACGTGCGCTGCTCGGCATGCCGATCATCATCAGTAGCGGCTACCGCTGCAGTGCGCTTAACCAGCGTGTCGGTGGGGCACCTTCAAGCCAGCATGTGCTGGGGTTGGCAGCCGACTTCACGGTGATCGACGTCAGCCTGCGTGAGGTGATACGCAGAATCGGCGACAGCGACGTACCCTTCGATCAACTGATCCTGGAGTTTGACCGGTGGGTGCATTTGTCCGTGACCACTGGCACTCCGCGGGGCCAGGTACTGACCATTCGCAGAGGCACTGGTTACCTGCAGGGGTTGCAATGACGCGCTGGCGAATTGACGTGGATGAGGGGAGGTCCGTATGCTGTATATAAATACAGTGTTCGAGAGGAAGGCCATGCTCAACGTCGAGCAACTCAAGTACAGCGTCAACCACATGCCCGTCGAGCGGGTGTGCGATGCCGTTCTGGAACTGCGCCTCGAAGGCCTGGTGACTGAAGATCGAACGCCGTTCGGCAAGGTTCACTTCAATACCTGTTTTGCCGAGATCGAGGCATTGTTCCAGCGTGCCGGTTACCACCGTGGGCTGGACGTCGTAGGTTACCAGGGTTTGTTATATGCCCTGTACGACCCCAGCCGCTGGGAGGCCGTGCAAGTACTGCGCTGGTTGAAGGCGCGCAGCGAGGCGACGCTACAGGCTGGTTGAGGTGGAAGGCTTGGAGGATAATGCGCGGCCTCCAACCTTTTGAGCGCTGCCATGACCACGCCTTTCGACCCTGCCCGCCAGCAAGCCAGCACGGTGTGCCTGCCCCCCGGCAACTGGGCGACGGTGCTCGATTGCCTGTGTGACCATTTCAAGGCCATCGATCGGGCGCAGTGGCTTGACCGCTTTGCCCGGGGCCGCGTGCTCGATGCGCAGGGGCAGGCAATCTCTGCTGGGCTGGCTTATAAACGCGGCATGCGCTTGCACTACTTCCGGGAAGTGCCAAATGAGCGGCCGATCCCTGTGCAGGAAACCCTGTTGCACGTGGACGAGCATTTGGTGGTTGCCGACAAACCGCACTTTCTGCCGGTGACCCCGACCGGTGAGTATGTCGAGCAGACTTTGCTGCGCCGGCTGATTCGGCGTCTGGACAATCCGCATCTGGTGCCTTTGCACCGCATCGACCGGCATACCGCAGGGCTTGTGCTGTTCTCCGCCAACCCCCAGACGCGCAGTGTCTACCAGCGCTTGTTCCCCGAGCGGCGGATCGACAAACGCTACCAGGCCATCGCCGCAGCCATGCCCCAGCACAACTTCCCGCTGGTGCACAAAAGCCGCCTGGTGCATGGCGAGCCGTTCTTCCGCATGCAGGAGGTGGAGGGCGTTGACAACAGCGAAACCTTGGCCCAGGTGCTGGAGGCGCGTGGCGATTTATGGCGCTACGGTCTGTCGCCGGTGACCGGCAAGACCCACCAATTGCGTGTACACATGGCGGCATTGGGCGCGGCAATCTGCAACGATCCGTTCTACCCCGAACTGCTGCAGACCGATGACGATTATCAGCGGCCTCTGAAACTGTTGGCGCAGAGCCTGCGTTTCGAAGATCCGTTGACGGGTGAGGAGCGGTATTTCGAGAGCCGGTTGCAACTGGACTGGTAGGAGCGGCCCGCCAAGGCCGCCCCAATAGCACTCAAGGCTCGGTGTCTTAGCGGTTGAAACGCTCCACCAGCGAATACTGGCTACCGGCAGTGCTGGTCAGTTCCTCGCTGAGCAGCGCCGAATGCTGGGCCTGTTCAGCGGTCTGGTCGGCAAGGTCGGCAATGGTGCTGATGTTGCGGCTGATCTCGTCGGCGACGGCAGTCTGCTCTTCGGTAGCGGCTGCGATCTGGGTCGCCATGTCGGTGATATTGGCCACCGCTTCGCTGATACCGACCAACGCTTCATCGGCCTGCATGACCCGGTCGACCCCTTCCTGTGCCTGGCGGTGGCCGGTTTCCATGGTCAGTACGGCATTGCTGGCTGTCTGCTGCAGCTTGGCGATCAGGCCGTGGATCTGCCCGGTGGATTCGGCGGTGCGCTGGGCCAACTGGCGTACCTCGTCGGCCACGACCGCAAAACCACGGCCCATCTCTCCGGCGCGGGCCGCTTCGATGGCGGCGTTCAGCGCCAGCAGGTTGGTCTGGTCGGCGATGCCCTTGATCACATCGACCACACCGCCGATTTCGTCGCTGTCCTTGGCCAGTTGCGTCACCGTTGCACCGGTTTCACCCACTGCCGCCGACAGGCGCTCGATGGCCTCACGGGTTTCACCGGCAATCTGCCGGCCCTGGCTGGTCAGGCGATTGGCTTCCTGGGTGGCGTCGGCAGTGCGTTGCACATGGTTGGCCACTTCCTGGGTGGTGGCAGCCATCTGGTTGACGGCGGCCGCCACTTGCTCGGTTTCCACCCGCTGGCGCTCCAGCCCCGAAGAGCTCTTGTGGGCCAGGGCATCGGATTGCCGCGCCTGTTCGCTGAGGTGTTCTGCACTGTCCTGCAGGCGTGTCAGGCAGGTTTTCATGCGTGCATCCTGGCTGAGCATGGCCATTTCCAGGCGGGCTTGAACGCCGCGGCTATCGGTGTACATCTGCGCGATGAGGGGGTCGGACGTGGTTTGTTCCGCCAGGCGCAGCAGGCGCTTGAGGCCACGTTGCTGCCAGCTCAGGCCGAGCAAGCCAAGGGGCACCGACAGGGCCGCCGCCAGGCCGAAGCCCCAGGAGTGGCCAAGCCAGTTGCCAATCAGGAAGCCCACCTGGCTTACCAGAATGAACGGCAGCCAGTCCTGCAGAATCGGCAGCCATTGATCACGTCGCGGCACCGCCGACTTGCCCTGGTTCAGGCGCTGGTAGAGGCCTTCGGCCCGGCGGATCTGTTCGGCGGTGGGTTTGACCCGCACCGATTCGAAACCGACCACCTGGTTATTGTCGAAGATCGGCGTGACATAGGCGTTGACCCAGTAGTGGTCACCGTTCTTGCAGCGGTTCTTGACGATGCCCATCCAAGGCTGGCCCTGTTTGAGGGTTTGCCACATGTGGGCGAACACGGCCGCGGGCACATCCGGGTGACGCACCAGGTTGTGCGGCGCGCCGGTCAACTCTTCGCGGGTGAACCCACTGATTTCGATAAACGCGTCATTGCAGTAGCTGATCACGCCCTTGGCGTTGGTGGTGGAGATCAACCGCTGCTGGGCAGGGAAAGTCCGTTCTCTCTGGGTAATCGGCTGGTTGTTACGCATGGGTGGGTAATCCGCAAAGAATCCGCAAGGCTTTCGTGAGGTATCGGCAAGCCGCTGGTTTTATTGAATGGATATTTAATGGGCTTGATTTGTGGCAATAGGCCATTATTCAGATTGAGCTGGGGAACAGGCACGTTTGATCAAAATGGCGTCATTTTTGCGTTTTTAAGGCTGTTTGGTGACGTGTGAGTCTGATGATGACTCAATGGCTGGCCAAGAGCCAGTAGCCGATAGCGGAATGAGGCCGCCGAGAGAGGGGGTAGGGGGCGTTGGCTGGGGATTTGCGGTGCCTGTGAAATCCCCAGCCAAGCCTTGCATCTCAACCAGCAATCAACTGGCGCAACACATAATGCAGAATCCCCCCCGCCTTGAAGTACTCCACCTCATTCAAGGTATCGATGCGGCACAGCACCTCGATCTGCTCCTGCTGCCCGTCCTCGCGGGTGATACGCAGCGTCAGGCTCATGCCTGGCCGTAGATGAGCACCGCTCAATCCCAGCACATCGATGCGCTCCCTGCCGGTCAGCGCCAGTTGCTTGCGATCATGCCCGGCCTGGAACTGCAGGGGCAGCACGCCCATGCCCACCAGGTTCGACCGGTGGATGCGTTCAAAGCTTTCTGCCAGCACCGCCTTGACCCCCAACAGATTGGTGCCCTTGGCGGCCCAGTCACGGCTGGACCCTGTGCCGTATTCCTGGCCGGCGATCACCACCAGCGGCGTGCCCTGGGCCTGGTACTGCATGGCGGCATCGTAGATCGACAGCTTTTCGCCCGTTGGCACGAATAGGGTATTGCCCCCTTCCTCACCCCCAAGCATCTCGTTGCGAATACGGATGTTGGCGAACGTGCCGCGCATCATCACCTCGTGGTTACCCCGGCGCGATCCGTAGGAGTTGAAGTCCCGCGGTTCCACACCCTTGCTGCGCAGGTAGCGCCCGGCCGGGCTGTCGGCCTTGATGTTGCCGGCCGGGGAGATGTGGTCGGTGGTGACCGAGTCGCCGAGCAGGGCCAGCACGCGGGCACCCTCGATGTCCTCGACCTGCGGCGGCGGCCCGCCGATGTCGTCGAAGAACGGTGGATGCTGAATGTAGGTCGATGCCTCCTGCCAGACATACGTGGCCGCTTGCGGCACCTCGATGGCCTGCCACTGCGCGTCGCCTTCGAAGACTTCGGCGTACTCCTTGTGGAACATCGCGGTGTCGACCTTGGCCACGGCGGCGGCGATCTCCTGCTGGCTGGGCCAGATGTCGCGCAGGTACACCGGCTGGCCGTCCTTGCCAGTGCCCAACGGGTCGCGGGTCAGGTCCAGGCGCACGCTGCCGGCCAGGGCGTAAGCCACTACCAGCGGCGGCGAGGCCAGCCAGTTGGTCTTGACCAGCGGATGCACGCGGCCCTCGAAGTTGCGGTTGCCCGAGAGTACCGAGGCAACGGTCAGGTCGGCGCTGCCGATGGCTTGCTCGATCGCTTCATCCAGTGGGCCGGAGTTGCCGATGCAGGTGGTGCAGCCGTAACCCACCAGGTCAAAACCCAACTCATCCAGATACGGCGTCAGCCCGGCAGCCTTGAAGTAGTCGGTGACCACCTTGGAGCCAGGGGCCAGCGAGCTCTTGACCCAGGGTTTGCGCTGCAGGCCCTTCTCCAGGGCCTTTTTCGCCACCAGCCCGGCGGCCATCATCACGCTGGGGTTCGAGGTGTTGGTGCAGGAGGTGATCGCGGCGATGACCACTGCACCGTCGCGCAGGGTGTGGGTCTGGCCTGCATGGCTGTAGTCGATTTCGCCCGCCTGGTCGGCGTTGCCCACCGCCACACCGCCGCCGCCTTCGCTTTCCAGGCGGCCGACTTCCTTGGCCAGTGGCTTGGGCTGCAGTTCGATGAAGTGGTCGAACGCCTGGCTGACCTGGCCCAGGGCGACCCGGTCCTGGGGGCGTTTGGGCCCGGCCAGGCTGGCCTCGACGTCGGTCATGTCGAGGGCCAGGGCATCGCTGAACACCGGGTCCTGGCCAGGCAGGCGCCACAGGCCTTGGGCCTTGCAGTACTGTTCGACCAGTTGCACTGTCTGCTCGGGGCGCCCGGTCAGGCGCAGGTAGTCAAGGGTCACCTGGTCGACCGGGAAGAAGCCGCACGTGGCGCCATACTCGGGGGCCATGTTGGCGATGGTGGCACGGTCGGCGAGGGGCAGCTCGGCCAGCCCATCGCCGTAGAACTCGACGAACTTGCCCACCACCCCTTTCTTGCGCAGCATCTGCGTCACGGTCAACACCAGGTCGGTGGCGGTAATGCCCTCGCGCAACTTGCCGGTCAATTTGAAGCCGATCACTTCCGGGATCAGCATCGACACTGGCTGGCCGAGCATCGCAGCTTCGGCCTCGATGCCGCCAACACCCCAGCCCAGTACTCCGAGGCCGTTGATCATGGTGGTGTGCGAATCGGTACCGACCAGGGTGTCGGGGAAGGCATAGGTGCGGCCGTCTTCTTCACGGGTCCAGACGGTGCGGCCAAGGTATTCCAGGTTGACCTGGTGGCAGATGCCGGTGCCCGGCGGTACTACCCGGAAGTTGTCGAAGGCGCTCTGGCCCCAACGCAGGAAGGCATAGCGCTCGCCATTGCGCTGCATTTCGATGTCGACGTTCTCGCTGAACGACTGGGGCGTGCCATAGCGGTCGACCATCACCGAGTGGTCGATTACCAGGTCGACCGGCGACAGCGGGTTGATCCGCTGCGGGTCGCCACCGGCCTTGGCCATGGCGGCGCGCATGGCTGCCAGGTCGACCACGGCGGGTACGCCGGTGAAGTCCTGCATCAGCACCCGGGCCGGGCGGTACTGGATTTCCCGGTCGGAGCGGCGCGCCTCCAGCCATTGGGCAATAGCGCGCAGGTCGTCACCGGTGACGGTCTTGCCGTCCTCCCAGCGCAGCAGGTTTTCCAGCAGCACCTTGAGCGACATGGGCAGGCGTTGCAGGTCGCCCAACTGGCGGGCGGCCTCGGTAAGGCTGTAATAGTGGTACGTCTGGTCGGCGACCTTGAGGGTCTTGAGGGTGTTCAGGCTATCGAGCGAGGGCATTGCCAACTCCTTCTGCGCCGGTGCCCGGCAAATCTGGGTGTTTGCCGGTGTCACCGCTCTGTTTCGATCCGCACGGTACGGACCTGGCTGAATGGTCAGGTTAGACCGGTTTGGCCTGCCTGACCCTTTTCTGGACCGGCGGGACGTGTCGCAGGTTCCGAACTTCCTTTATCATCGCCGCCCTGCCGGCGCCTGTGGTGCGCCCGCCGTAGTGGAGTGAGAGATGAGTACCCTGTTCATGCATTGCCGGCCCGGTTTCGAGGGCGAGGTCTGCGCCGAGATCAGCGAACATGCCGCCCGCCTGGGGGTTGCCGGCTATGCCAAAGGCAAAGCGCAGAGCGCCAGTGCCGAGTTTGTCTGCACCGAGGACAATGGCGCCGAGCGCCTGATGGGGGAACTGCGCTTCGCTGAGCTGATCTTCCCGCGGCAGTGGGCCCGTGGCAGTTTCGTCGAGTTGCCGGAGAGCGATCGCATCAGCGTATTGCTCGAGCACCTGGCCAGCCTGCCTGTGTTCGGCAGCCTGTGGCTGGAAGTGCTCGACAGCAACGAAGGCAAGGAGCTGTCGACGTTCTGCCGCAAATTCGAGGTGCCATTGCGCAAGGCCCTGGAAAAGGCCGGTCGCCTGGTTGAAGACGCCAGCCGTCCACGCCTTCTGCTGAGCTTCATCACTGGCCGGCGGGTATTTGTCGGCCAGGCTGCGGCCAACAACAGCGCGCTCTGGCCAATGGGCATCCCGCGCCTGAAGTTTCCCCGTGAAGCGCCCAGCCGCTCGACCCTCAAGCTGGAAGAAGCCTGGCATCAGTTCATCCCCCGCGAGCAGTGGGACCAGCGCCTGGGTGATGACATGACCGGTGTCGACCTGGGCGCCTCGCCTGGCGGCTGGACCTATCAGCTGGTGCGCCGCGGGATGTTGGTCACCGCCATCGACAACGGCCCGATGGCCGAGAGCTTGATGGACACCGGGCTGGTCCAGCACCTGATGGCGGATGGTTTCACCTGGCAGCCGAAGCAGCCGGTGGACTGGATGGTCTGCGACATCGTCGAGAAGCCGGCGCGGACCACCGCATTGATTGAAACCTGGCTGGGGGAAGGGCTGTGCCGCGAGGCGGTGGTCAACCTCAAGCTGCCGATGAAGCAACGCTACACCGAGGTGCGGCGCCTGCTCGACCGCATGCAGGCCACGTTCAAGGCGCGCAAGATCAGGGTTTCGATCGCCTGCAAGCAGCTGTATCACGACCGTGAGGAAGTGACCTGCCATCTGCGCAGGCTGGACCTGAAGCCGCGTTGAGTGCGTGGGCGGCGCGCAGCCCTTGGTGCGCGCCGCACGATGCGCGACAATGATGAACATTTTGGAGCCGCCCATGACTGATTTAACCCCCGACGCCGTCCTCGATGCCACCGGCCTGAACTGCCCCGAGCCTGTGATGATGTTGCACCAGCACGTGCGTGGCCTGGCTGCCGGTGGCTTGCTCAAGGTCATTGCCACCGACCCGTCGACCCGCCGCGACATCCCCAAGTTCTGCAACTTCCTCGGCCATGAACTGCTGCAGCAGCAAGAGGACGCGGGCACCTTCCTGTACTGGATCCGCAAGAAAGCCGACTGAACCGCTCTGGAACACGCCGCGCGTAGCGCCTACACTGCGTTCCCCTGACAGGAGAGCGCCATGCTGATAGTTGCCGACGAGAACATTCCGCTGCTCGATGCCTTCTTCGAAGGTTTCGGCGAGATCCGCCGCTATCCGGGCCGAAGCCTCGATGCCGCCAGCGTCAAGGACGCCGACGTGCTGCTGGTGCGCTCGGTGACCAAGGTCGACCGCCAACTGCTTGAAGGCAGCCGTGTGCGTTTTGTCGGCACGTGCACCATCGGCACCGACCACCTCGACCTGGACTACTTTGCCGAGGCTGGCATCCACTGGAGCAGCGCGCCGGGCTGCAATGCCCGCGGCGTGGTGGACTATGTGCTGGGCAGCCTGCTGACCCTGGCCGAGCTGGACGGTGTCGCGCTACCCAAGCGCACGTACGGCGTGGTGGGCGCGGGGGAGGTCGGTGGCCGCCTGGTGCGTGTGCTGCATGGCCTGGGCTGGAAAGTGCTGGTGTGCGACCCGCTGCGTCAGGCCGCCGAAGGGGGCGATTACGTCAGCCTCGATACGGTACTGGAACAGTGCGATGTGATCAGCCTGCACACCCCCTTGCAGCGGGGCGGCGAGTACCCCACCTGGCACCTGCTGGGCCAGGCGCAACTGGCACGGTTGCGCCCAGGGGCGTGGCTGATCAATGCCAGCCGTGGCCCGGTGGTGGACAACGATGCCTTGCGTGAGCTGCTGTTGGACCGTGAAGACGTGCATGCCGTGCTCGATGTGTGGGAAGGCGAACCGCAGGTCGACCTGCAACTGGCCGACCTGTGCACGCTGGCTTCGCCGCACATCGCCGGCTACAGCCTCGATGGCCGGCAGCGGGGCACTGCGCAGATCTACCAGGCGTTGTGCCGTCACCTGGGCGAAGCGGAGCTGGTGCGCCTGGCCGATTTGCTGCCCAAGCCGCCGCTGGCGCAAGTTGAACTCGATGCCACTACAGACCCGGCCTGGGCCTTGGCCACCTTGTGCCGCGCCGTGTACGACCCGCGCCGTGACGATGCAGACTTCCGCCGTAGCTTGAGCGACGACCCGGCCGAGCAGCGGGTGGCATTCGATCAGTTGCGCAAGCAGTATCCACCTCGGCGTGAAATCGAAGGGCTGGCGGTGCGGATTCGTGGCGAGTCGCCGCAATTGGCGCAGTTGGTCAGTGCGCTGGGTGGGGTGTTGGTCTGAGTGATGTGCCTGCGTCGGCCTTTTCGCCGGCCGAGGCAATAAAAACCCGGCGCAGGCGCCGGGTTGCAATGAATTAGCCGATCAGCCTTTACGGGCTTTAGTACCCCGGCTTTGTTCCAGTTCCTGGCAGGCTTTCTGGATCATCTGCTCGGTGATCGGAACCTCGCGCCCTTGGGCGTCGATGATCGAGCCGCACACCTGGGGTTGCGGGTTGTTCTGGGGTTTCGGGGTATCGCTGCTGTGCTGCAAGCTCATGTCCTGTCTCCTCATCAGGTTCAAGCTCAGGGTAGTCCTGCGCCGTGACTGGCCTGTGACAGATCCTCGACTGTCACGGCCCTGACAGTCCACCAGAAATGGCGGTAAAGCTCCAGAGCCCTTTTAGATCGAAAGGCTATAGTCACCCCCAAGCGTTCCGCGCGCTCCGATGAGTGGTAGTCTGCTGCTTCCTTGCCGCTTTGGTTGCCGCCATGCCCGAATCCGTCTCCCCTGGCCAACGTCGCGCCCTGCGCCTGGGTTGGCAGTTCGTTCGCCCGTATCGCCGGCAAATGCTCCTGGCATTGCTGGCACTGGTGGTCACGGCGGCAATCACCCTGTCCATGGGGCAGGGCATCCGCCTGCTGGTTGACCAGGGTTTCATGACCCGCTCCGCGCACCAGCTCAACCAGACCATTGGCCTGTTCCTGCTGTTGGTGCTGGCACTGGCGGTGGGTACCTTCAGCCGCTTCTACCTGGTGTCGTGGATCGGCGAGCGCTGCGTGGCTGATATCCGCCGTGCGGTGTTCGATCACCTGGTCGGGCTGCACCCTGGTTTTTTCGAAGACAACCGCAGCTCCGAGATCCAGTCGCGGCTGACGGCTGACACAACCTTGCTGCAATCGGTGATCGGCTCTTCGCTGTCGATGTTCCTGCGCAATGCCTTGATGGTGGTAGGGGGCGTGGTGCTGCTGTTCATCACCAACCCCAAGCTCACCAGCATCGTGGTGGTGGCCTTGCCGCTGGTGCTGGCGCCGATCCTGCTGTTCGGCCGGCGCGTGCGCAGCCTGTCGCGGCAGAGCCTGGACCGGGTGGCGGATGTCGGCAGCTACGTCGCCGAAACCCTGGGGCAGATCAAGACCGTGCAGGCCTATAACCATGAGCCGCTCGATCGCGAACTGTTCGCCAGCACCGTCGAGGCGGCCTTCAGCGTGGCCCGCCAGCGTATTGCCCAGCGTGCGTGGCTGATCACCCTGGTCATCGTGCTGGTGCTCGGCGCGGTGGGGGTCATGCTCTGGGTCGGGGGCATGGACGTGATTGCCGGGCGTATCTCGGCAGGCGAGCTGGCTGCCTTCGTGTTCTATAGCCTGATCGTCGGCAGTGCGTTCGGCACGCTCAGCGAGGTGATCGGTGAGCTGCAGCGCGCCGCCGGTGCGGCCGAGCGCATTGCCGAGCTGTTGGCGGCACGCAGTGCAATCCTGCCGCCGCGCGTAGCCGCCTCACTGCCTCAGCGGCGTGCTGTCGGGCGTATTGCGTTGCAAGACGTGCATTTCGCCTACCCGTCGAGGCCTACGGTTGCAGCCATCGACGGCTTGAGCCTGGCGATCGAGCCGGGGCAGACCGTGGCCCTGGTCGGGCCTTCGGGCGCCGGCAAATCGACCCTGTTCGACCTGCTGCTGCGCTTCTACGACCCTCAGCAGGGGCGCATCCTGCTCGATGGCCAGGCCATCACTGAACTCGACCCGGCCGAGCTGCGCCAGCAGTTCGCGTTGGTGGCGCAGAACCCGTCGCTGTTTCGCGGCACGGTCGAGGCCAACATTCGCTATGGCCGCCCAGGTGCGACGCTGGCCGAGGTCGAGGCAGCGGCGCGCGGTGCGCATGCCGACGAATTCATCCAGCAACTGCCGCTGGGCTACCAGACGCCGCTGGGGGAGGGTGGCATCGGCTTGTCGGGCGGGCAACGGCAGCGCTTGGCGATTGCCCGGGCGCTGCTGGTCGATGCGCCGATCCTGTTGCTGGATGAGGCTACCAGCGCCCTTGATGCGCAAAGCGAACACCTGATTCAGCAGGCGCTGCCCAGTGTGATGGCCGGTCGCACCACCTTGGTGATCGCCCATCGTCTGGCCACGGTGCAGCACGCCGATCGCATCGCGGTGATCGACAAGGGGCGCCTGGTGGCAATAGGCACGCACCGCCAGTTGATCGAAGAAAGCCCGCTGTATGCCCGATTAGCCTCGTTGCAGTTCACCACGGGCTAGCCTGTCGTGGTTCTGTAACAATTCTGTAGGAATTGCCTGACACTATTTGTCTCAATTGTTGTGCAAGTGCTCAAGCTGGCTGCTATCGAACGATGGCAGCCTTTTTTTTGCGGTGAGCCTACGGGGACATGGAATGTCTTACCCGGCGCCGCAAGCGTGCGCCGTTCCTTTCCTTTGGTCTTGAGATCGCGATGTTGCGTAAATCCCTCAGAGTGCAAATTCTCGCCCTGCTCGGCGGCAGCCTGGTAGCGATGCTGCTGATCGCGCTGGTGTGTTTCCAGTTTCTGTCTTCCAGCGTGCGCGGCTACGCCGAGCTGGTGGATGGGCCCTTGCGGGCTTCGCAATTGATCGATGAGGCCAACCTGCAGTTCAAGATCCAGGTGCAGGAATGGAAGAACGTGCTGCTGCGCGGACGCCAGCCCGCCGAGCTGGACAAGTACTGGCAGCAGTTCCAGGCCCGCGAGCAGCAGGTGCAGCAGATGCTTGGGCAACTGATCGACAGCAGCGATGCCAGGCTCAAGGCGCCGCTGCAACAGCTGCGTGCCAGCCATCTGCAACTGGGCCAGGCTTATGCGCAGGGCCGCCAGGCGTTTGTCGCCGCAGGTGGTGACCCGGTTGCAGGCGACCTAGCGGTCAAGGGCGTGGACCGTGCTGCCAGCGAACAGATGAGCGAGCTGGTCGAACAACTGCGCGCCGATGCGCGCGAGCGTGCATCGAGCATCAACGCCAGCGCCGAGCGTACGGTGTGGCTGGGCTTGCTGGTGATGCTGGGCTCGGCGGTGCTGGTCGGCCTGTTCAGCCTGTGGCTGGTCAATCGCAGCCTGATCGAGCCGATTCGCCAGTTGATCGAGTATGTCGCGCAGTTGAGCCAGGGGCGCTTCGTGGCGCGTGTGGACAGCCGCCGTGAAGATGAACTGGGGCGCTTGGCACGTGCGGCCAATACCCTGCGTGATTTTCTTGCCGAGACAGTCGGCCGGCTCAAGGACAATGCCCAGGAGCTGGAAGGCGCCAGTGGCCAGCTGCGCAGCATCGCGGCTGACATGGCCCAGGGCACGCATGACCAGTTCCAGCGCACCGATCAGGTGGCGACGGCCATGCATGAGATGTCCGCCACCGCTCAGGAGGTGGCTCGCCACGCCGCCGATGCCGCCCGCGCGGCCGATGATGCCGATCACAGCGCCCAGGCTGGCGAGCAGGTGATGCAGCAGACCATCGACATCATTGGCGTGGTCAACTGCGAAATCGCCGGTACCGCCGCGGTGATCCGTGACCTGGAGCATGACAGCACGCGGATTGGCAAGGTGCTCGAAGTCATCCGCGGCATCGCCGAGCAGACCAACCTGCTGGCGCTCAATGCAGCGATCGAGGCGGCCCGTGCGGGCGAGGCCGGGCGCGGCTTTGCGGTGGTCGCCGACGAGGTGCGCAGTTTGGCCCAGCGCACCGCTGCATCGATCGCCGAAATTCACCAGATCATCGAAGCGGTGCAGTCGGGTGCGGTAGAGGCGGTCAAGGCCATCGAAAGTGGCCAGCAGCGCAGCGAGGAAGGAGCCGAGCAGGTGCAGCAGGCGGGGCAGATGCTGCAGCGCATCACCTCGGCGGTGGAGGCGATCCGAGACATGAACCGGCAGATCGCCACGGCGGCCGAAGAGCAGACCAGCGTGGCCGAGGACATCTCGCGCAACCTGATCGAAATTACCCGCATCGCCACCACCAACCAGGCAGCGGTGCAGCAGACTGAGCAGGCCGGGCAGCGTTTGCATGGGTTGTCCGGGCAGTTGGGGGAGGTGACTTCGCGGCTGACGGCCTGACCCTCCGGCGCGGGGAAATCCGCCACTGTTGCGCTGAACCTGGTGCAACTGTGGCGGATTGTCGCCATGCGACCGGGTGTCCCACCCCTTAGCCATTGGTCTAATGCCAGTTGGCACACTCTCTGCTTTAGGGCGCCAATCCTTCACTTCAATCGGATTGCGCTACTAATGAAAAAAATCCTGCTGACGCTCCTTTGCCTGAGCGTCATCGGCTGCTCCAAACCCGCAGAGCCGGACAAGACCGTCGACGTCCTGCTGATCGGCGGCGGCATCATGAGTGCCAGCTTGGGCACCTACCTTACCGAGCTGGAGCCGAACTGGAAGGTCGACGTCTACGAGCGCATGGACCAGGTGGGCGAAGAAAGCTCCAACGCCTGGAACAACGCCGGTACCGGCCACTCCGCGTTTTGCGAACTGAACTACACCAGTGTCGGCACGGATGGCAGCATCGACATCAGCAAGGCCGTGGGCGTCAACGAGCAATTCGAAGTCTCCAAGCAGTTCTGGGCCTACCAGGTCGAGCAAGGCGTGCTGAGCAACCCGAAAACGTTCATCAACAACGTGCCGCACATGAGCTTTGTGTGGGGTGACGACAACATTGCCTTCCTCCACAAGCGCGTCGCTGCCCTGCAGCACAGCTCGCTGTTCCGTGGCATGCAGATCAGCGAAGACCACGAGCAGATCCGCCAATGGGCGCCGTTGGTGATGGAAGGCCGTGACCCTCAACAGAAGGTCGCAGCCACGCGCATGGCGATCGGCACCGACGTGAACTTTGGCGAAATCACCCGTCAGCTGTTCGCCTCGATGACCCGCAACCCTAACGTCAGCGTGAACCTCAGCCATGAAGTGCGTGACATCGTGCGCAACGATGACGGCACCTGGCGGGTGGTGGTGGCCGACCTGGCCAATGGCGGCAACGAAGTGGCGGTCAACGCCAAGTTCGTCTTCATCGGTGCCGGTGGTGGCGCGCTCAAGCTGTTGCAGAAGTCGGGCATCCCCGAAGCCGAAGGCTATGCCGGGTTCCCGGTGGGTGGCCAGTTTCTGATGACCGACAACCCGGACGTGGTTGCACGCCACCAGGCCAAGCTGTACGGCAAGGCGTCGGTCGGTGCACCGCCTATGTCGGTCCCGCACCTGGACACACGTATGATCGACGGCAAGCAGGTGCTGCTGTTCGGCCCGTTCGCGACCTTCTCCACCAAGTACCTCAAGCACGGCTCGCTGCTGGACATGTTCGCGTCGCTGAACAGCCACAACATCCTGCCGATGGTGAACGCCGGCATCGACAACATCGACCTCAGCACCTACCTGATGGGGCAATTGATGCTGAGCTTCGACGACCGCATGAATGCCCTGCGCGAATACTTCCCCAATGCCAAGAACCAGGACTGGAAGCTGCTGCAGGCCGGCCAGCGTGTGCAGGTGATCAAGAAGGACCCGGTGCTCGGTGGCGTGCTGCAGTTCGGTACTGAAGTGGTCGCTGCCCAGGACGGCACTATCGCCGCGCTGCTGGGGGCCTCGCCAGGCGCTTCGACTGCCGCGCCGATCATGCTGACGGTGCTGGAGAAGACTTTCAAGGACCGCCTCAAGAGCCCTGAGTGGCAGGCCAGGCTCAAGCAGATCGTACCCAGCTACGGGCAGAAGCTGAACAACAACCTTGAGCTGACCAACCACACCCGGGCATGGAGCAGCGAGCGTTTGCAACTGCTGTACGTGCCCGTGCAGGCCGAGCAGTAAGCCGCGCCTGCCGCCCCCTGTGCATGCAGGGGGCATTTTTGGCGCACAACAAAAAGCCCGCGCAAGGCGGGCTTCTTGAATAGGATGTGGTCGGAGAGACAGGATTCGAACCTGCGGCCTTCTCGTCCCGAACGAGACGCGCTACCTGGCTGCGCTACACTCCGATGAACGAAATCCTACTGCATCCCTTTTTTGCACGCAAGCCCTTGTTGTTAAAAGGGCGTTTGCCAAAAAGGGAAGCCAGATCACAGCTCTTTGACGGTACGGATCTGGTCTTTGTTCAGGCGCGTACGCTTGCCATCAAGTTGCTCGAATTCGTAGAAGCCCGAGTCCTCGTCGAACGAAGGGGTGTCCACTGCCTGGATCTCGCGACCATCGTTCAGGGTAATGACGGTTGGCGATGCGCAGCCAGCGAGGGCGCCCAGGCCCAGGGCAAGCAGAAAGGCGGGAAGGGTCCGTTGAATCATCGTGTTTCTCCAGTGCGATGGTGCTAGATGACAGTTATGACGCAGGGCGTCCGCGCAAGTTCCTTTACAGTGCAGCATAGCGGCAAAACCTGAGTATTGACCAAGGGCAAGGGCAGAGGGGCGCGCCGCTGTGTCGGGGGTGTGCTGTGTTATAAATGCGCCATCCCATCTTCTTGTGACGGACACCCATGAAAGCCAAGGCAGATACCCCCTTCGTGCCGCTGAACATCGCCGTGCTGACGGTCAGCGACACGCGTACCTTCGACACCGACACCTCCGGCCAACTGTTCGTCGACCGCCTGACTGCGGCTGGTCATCAACTGGCGGCGCGGGTGTTGCTCAAGGATGACCTGTACAAGATTCGCGCCCAGGTCGCGACCTGGATCGCCGAGGAAGGCGTGCAGGTGGTATTGGTTACTGGCGGCACCGGTTTCACCGGCCGCGACAGCACGCCCGAGGCCGTGGCCTGCCTGCTGGACAAGCAGGTGGACGGTTTCGGTGAGCTGTTCCGGCAGATCTCCGTGGCCGATATCGGCACCTCTACCGTACAGTCGCGCGCGCTGGCAGGCCTGGCCAATGGCACGCTGGTGTGCTGCCTGCCGGGCTCGACCAATGCAGTGCGCACCGGCTGGGACGGCATCCTCGCCGAGCAGCTCGATGCCCGCCATCGCCCGTGCAATTTCGTGCCACACCTGAAGCAGGCAGCGGCCTGTGAAAGCCGTGGCTGAGGTCAATCAGGCCCGGCCGCTGATGCCGGTGGAAGACGCTTTGGCGCGGTTGCTTGCGCTGGCAGAGGCCGCACCGATCCGGGAAACCGAAAACGTGCCGTTGGCCGAAGCCGAGGGGCGCGTGCTGGCCAGCGACCTGGTGGCGTCTCTCGACTTGCCGCCTTGGCCGAACAGCGCCATGGATGGCTACGCCCTGCGCCTGGCGGACTGGCAGGGCGAGCCCTTGCCGGTCAGCCAGCGGATCTTTGCCGGCCATGCCCCGCAGCCCCTGCAGCCAGGTACGTGTGCGCGCATCTTCACCGGCGCACCGGTGCCGGCCGGCGCTGACTGTGTCGAGATGCAGGAAAACGCCGACGTGACTGACGACGGTCGGGTACGCTTCCTCGAACCATTGAAAACCGACCAGAACATCCGCCCACAAGGCCAGGAAACGCGTCAGGGCGAGCAGGTGATGAGCGCCGGTACACGCCTGGGGCCGATCGAGCTGGGCTTGGCTGCAACCCTCGGCCAGGCCCGCCTGGACGTGGTGCGCAAGGTGCGCGTGGCCGTGCTGTCTACCGGTGACGAGCTGATCGAGCCTGGCCTGCCCTTGGGGCCAGGGCAGATCTACAACAGCAACCGTCGCCTGTTGGTCAGCTGGTTGCAGCGTTTGGGGTGCGAGGTGCGGGATGCGGGGATTCTGCCCGATGACCTGGCGCGTACCCGTGAATGCCTGGGGGCACTGGGCGATGTTGACCTGATCCTGTCCACCGGCGGTGTCTCTGTTGGCGAGGCCGATTACCTGGGGGCCGCTTTGCGTGAGGCCGGCGAACTGGCCTTGTGGAAGCTGGCTATCAAGCCGGGCAAGCCACTGACCTTCGGCCATTTTCGCGGTGTGCCGGTGATCGGCCTGCCGGGTAACCCGGCTTCCACGCTGGTCACCTTTGGCCTGCTGACGCGGCCGTACCTGTTGCGGCGCCAGGGTGTGGCCGATGTCACGCCGCTGCGCTTCGACATGCCGGCAGGCTTCGACTGGCCCAAGCCAGGCATGCGGCGCGAGTACCTGCGTGCCCGCATCGAGCATGGCCAGGTGCGCATCTACAAGAACCAGAGCTCTGGGGTGCTGCGCAGTGCGGCCTGGGCCGAAGGCTTGGTGGAGGTGCGCGAAGGCAGCACGCCCAAGCTGGGTGACAGCGTGCCGTTTATCCCGTTCAGCGAGCTACTTGGCTGAACGACCGAGCCAGCCTCCCAGCAGTTGCATAGCGTCGGTGGGCTGTGCCTGGTGCAGGCGCATGTGCACGTTTTCCAGTTGCTGCGCCGCGACACTCCAGTCGTGACGCTGGCGAGCGAATTGCCGGCCGGCTTCGCTCAACTGCGCCATGCGCCACGGCTGGTTGAGCAACTGGGTGATCAGCAGCGCCAGTTGGTCGCCATCGTCGCTGCCCAGGTAATGCTCAGCGTTGTTCACGGCCAGCCCTGAAACACCCTTGCTGGTGGTGATCACCGGCAGCCCGGCAGCCATCGCTTCGAGCACCTTGGCCTTGGAGCCCCCGGCATAAAGCAGGGGGGCGAAGAACAGCGCCGAGCGGCGCTGCAGCTCGCGCAGGTCGGGGCGATAACCGACCCATTCGATGCGTGGGTCGTTCCAGTGCAGCCTCCAGCTGGCGGGCAGCGCATGGCCGGCAATGGCCAGGCGCACTGCTGGGTTGCTCATCCACACCTGCGGCATGATCTCTTCCAGCGCCCATTCGATGGCCTCCAGGTTGGAGCCATATTCGAAGTTGCCGACAAACAGCAGGCGCTGGCTGTGCAGCGAGGGTTGCACCTGCTGATAGAAGTCGCAGTCCACGCCACTGACCACCACGTTCACCGGGCGGCCGCTGATCTGGGCGATCAGCTCGGCGTCATGGCTGCTGACGGCCACCACTTCAGTGGGTTGGCGCAGTACCCGTTGCTCCCAGCGCCGGTAGCGCCAGCGATCAAATGCGTTGAGCGGGCGCAGCCATAGCGGCAGGCGGTCATGGCGAGCGCCGCCCATGACCGATTCCAAGGTGTGTTCGCTGAGCATGTAGGGCAGGCCGCGGGCCTGCAGGGCCTTCTCGAACGGTTGGAAGCTGTAGCTGTGCTCGATCTGGATGACGTCCCAGGGCTCGTCCAGCAATTGCTCGAAGCGGTGCCTGAGGCAGGGCGCCAGGCCATTGATGATCGCCCGCATGGGGTAGTCGATGATCGGTGATGCCAGCAGGTTGAGCGGGCTGTGCAGGGCACGCCTGGGCAGTACGATCAAGCGTTCGAGCAGGGGCTCGAGGGCTTCGCGGGCAGCGTCGCTCAAGGGAATCTTGGACTGCACCAGCAGGGTGATCCGGTGGCCACGCTGGGCGAGTGCGCGCATCAGGTGGTATTGCCGGGTCTTGCTGCCGCTGGTGGTCGGCCAAGGCAGGTAGGGCAGTGTCCAGAGAATGCGCATGTCCCGGAATCCTCGCTACAGATCGCGGATGAAAAGACGCGCCCATCGGCAGTCAGCTGATCACTGCTGCCGGGGCGCGTCCATGGCTTTCGGAAATAGGGGCCCAAGGTTGACCGAGTCAATATGCTGACTCGCCGGGTGATTTTCAGCGCTTGGGTCAAATACTTGTCAACTGTGCATTTTCTGAGCATAGCCGGGCATTGGCGGGTGTGTGGAAAATGGCTGAAATCCATTGTTTATTGTGTTCGGTATGCAACGATCAGTGTGCGTCAGTGGTCGAGATCAGGGTTGGTCATTTTTCTCGGAGAAGCGCGATGCAAGGGCGCAAGGCAATGTTGATCCTGCACGGCAAGCAGGCGATGAACGAAGCGCTGCGCAGTGCCGTTCTGGCGATGCGCGAGACCGGCTGGGTGCTGGATGTGCGGGTAACCTGGGAGGCCGGGGATGCCCAGCGCCTGGTGGCCGAGGCACTGGCAGCCGGCTACAGCCATATCGTCGCCGGGGGCGGTGACGGCACCTTGCGCGATGTGGCAGAGGCCATGGGCCTGGCGGAGACCGACGCCAGCCTGGCGCTGATGCCGCTGGGCACCGCCAATGATTTTGCCAAGGCTGCGGGGGTGCCCTTGGAGCCGGCAGAGGCGCTGGCGCTGCTGAACAACCCGGCGCAACCAATCGACCTGGGGCAGGTCGGTGATCAGTTGTTTCTCAATATGGCCACCGGTGGCTTCGGCAGCCAGATCACGGCCAACACCTCCGAGGACCTGAAAAAGGTCCTGGGCGCTGCTGCCTATCTGTTCACGGGGTTGTCGCGTTTCAGCGAGTTGCAGGCAGCGTCGGTAGAGCTGCAGGGCCCGGATTTTCACTGGCAAGGTGACCTGCTGGCACTGGGTATCGGCAATGGCCGGCAGGCCGGCGGTGGCCAGGTACTGTGCCCGGATGCGCTGGCTGACGATGGCCTGCTCGACATCGCCATCCTGCCGGCGCCGCAGGAGGTGGTGGAGGCATTGCGCGACCTGGTGGCCGGCGATGGGTTGTTTGTGCGAGCCAGGTTGCCGTGGGTTGAAATCAAGAGCTCGCAGGGCCTGGACATCAACCTCGATGGCGAGCCGTTGCAGGCCGACAGCCTGCGCTTCGAAGCAAGGCCAGCGGCGCTGCGCCTGCACTTGCCGGCCGGGTCGCCGTTGCTCAGTCGTCCAGGCTGATGATTTTTTCGCGCACCGCGTACAGCACCAGGCCTGCCACATCGTGAATCTGCAGGCGTTTCATGATCTGCGAGCGGTGGGTTTCCACGGTTTTTATCGAAAGCCCCAGGCCGCTGGCGATCTCCCGGGTCGATTTGCCCCGCACGATCAGGCGCAGGATTTCCAGTTGGCGGGCAGTCAGGGTGTGGCGCTCACCGCTCGGTTGCTTGCGATGCTGGGTATGCAGCAATGCCTGGTTGATGACCGTGTGCGCGATTGCCGGGCTGAGGTAGCGCTCGCCGTTGCGCAGGGCGCACAGGGCCTGCTCCAGTTCGGTGGCGCTGGTGTCCTTGAGCAGGTAGCCATGAGCGCCGCTTTCCAGGGCGCGCATGATCAGGTCCGGGTCGGTGTGCATCGACAGGATCAGCACCTTGCAGGTGCTGCCGCTGGCGCTGAGTTGGGTCAGGGCATCCAGGCCGCTGGTCGAGCGCATGGAGATGTCCAGCAAAACGATATCGGGTGCCAGCGTGCGCACCTGCTCAAGTAACAGATTGCCGTCGTCGGCCTCGCCGACCACGCAGTAGCCAGGGATGTCGGAGACCAGCGCGCGCACCCCGGCGCGTATCAGTGAGTGGTCGTCCACCAGCAGCAATTTACAGGTCATGGGCGGTCAAGGTCCTGGCGCGTTCCCGGGTGCGCGGCGGCCACGGGAACAGGGCTTCGATCTGCGTGCCAAGGCCCGGCTGGCTGGTGATCTGCAGGCGGCCTTGCAAGGCTGTCACGCGTTCCTGCATGCCAGCCAGGCCACGCTGGCCCGACGCGGCCGGGTGCCTGGCGGGGAGAAAACCGCGACCATCGTCCTCGATCTTCAAGGCAAGCCCGGCGGGGCTGCGTTGCAGGCGGATCGACAGGTTGCGCGCCTGGGCATGGCGCAACATGTTGGTCACGGCCTCCTGGGTGATGCGAAACACTGCCATCGCGACGGCTTCGTCAATGCCCCTGAGGCGCTGGTTGCATGCCAGGCTCCAGTGCACGTCGGTATTTTCCAGCGTGCGCAGCAGGTGCGCGCGAAGGCTGGCTTCGAGCCCAAGGCTGGCCAGTTGCCGCGGGTTGAGCAGGGCGGAGACATCGCGCACGTTGCCAAGGGCGTCGTCGAGCGTGGTGCCCAGGGTATCGCAGTGGCTGTGCAGTTCATCGGGCACCCGCCGTTGCAGCCATTGCAATTGAAGCTTGGCGGCGGTGAGCAGTTGGCCGATGTCGTCATGCAGTTCGCGGCTCAGTTGCTGGCGCTCGCCCTCTTGAACCTTGAGCATGCGCTTGGCCAGTTCTGCCGGGTGCAGGCGGATCGACCCTGCCCCTAGGCTTACCTGCAGGCCCACGCCGAGCATCGCCGCAGCGTGCAGCAGCAACAGGCTGGCTGGCATCGGTTTGCCGGCCATGTACAGCAGCAGGTTGGCGACCACCGAGGCCACGCACAATACTATCGTCGTCCAGCGCAGCAGCGCAGTACGGGAGCAGCAGCGCAGAGGAGTCTTCAAGCGTGGGAGCATAAATAGAGAAGCCACTGAAGTGTTGCTGATGGAGGCCTTGCACACGTCTTGCCAGAGGCTTTGGCGCATTACTTTCGAAGTTTTGCCGGGTCACGTCCTCAATCAGCCTTGTTACAGACTGCAGGCATTCGCTGGCGAGCATGGTAACACTTCGCGTGGCGTTGGTCGCTGCTGGGCAACGCTTTGAAACCTCATGGTTTACGGGGTATTCCGGGACGTCCGTCCGATTAGCGCAAGTAGCAAAATGCCATCCGTTATTCGGCTGGCAATCACTTTCAGAGCAACTAGCGGGTTAATGCCAGCGGTATTGCGGCCGACACTTGGGGGAACTTCCAAGTTAGACCATCGTGGGCTTGAACAAGGCCCTTAGTTGCTCTTCGGGTGAGTTAATGCGCAGCGCGAGGGCGCGTGTCGGGGGTAGCGTCTGCGTGTGGGTGAAGGCAGTGGCTGCCCTGTTCTTCGCACGAGGCACACGTTTGCGGTAGCGGCTGTTCCAAAACACTGGCCAATTCAGTAAGCAGCGTGACCTGTTCACCGCTATCAAGGTTCAGCTGCCCGGTGCTGGGGTCTGTCAGCTCCAGTTGCCAGGCCAGCAGAGTCAGGCAGGCATCCGTCGCCGGCAAGGCCCCACGCAGCAGGCGTTGCTGCTGGCAGGCGGGTGCCAGCAGTTGCTGCAGTACGGTGGTGTAGTGGGCAACCTCAACCAATTGCAGGCGGCTGGCACGGCGGGCCAGGGTGTCGAGGGCGGTGTTCAGGCACTTGCAGGCATCTGCATCGTTGTCGATCAGCTCCAGGTGCTGCAGGCACTCCTGGGACTGAGTCAGCAAGACATGCGCATCCCGCAGAAACTCCTGCAGGGCAGCTTCAAACGATAAGGCACTGTCCATCAGGACGCTCCAGCGCTTGGAGCTGCAGCAAGGGGCGGACACGGCGATACGATAGCGAGCAAAAGCCTGACTCCATTCATGCAATGAGAATGGTGTCACATTAATGGCTAATGGATATCGCGAACATCAGGTTGCACCCGATTGCCACTAAGGGTTTCCCTGATGTGCGGCTAGGGTGCAACAAGGTGCAAAGCGGCAGACAGCCACCGTGAAGTGCCCGCAGTAAAGCATGATGGTAAAGTGATATCAATTGCCTCGGCGGCATTTTCCAGCAAGGGTCAAGGTGTGCGTGAATCCGCCGATACAGGGTGAAGAACTCAACTTTTCGACTCAAGCCTGGGGGCTTCCAATGGCTGGCATTCTCGACACGGTAGACCAACGCACGCAATTGGTGGGTGAGAACCGCCTGGAAATTCTGATGTTTCGCCTGGCAGGTCGGCAGCTGTTCGCGATCAACGTGTTCAAGGTGCAGGAGGTGCTGCAACTGCCCAAGCTGACGCTGATGCCGCAGCGCCATGCCTTCGTCTGCGGGGTGGTCAACCTGCGTGGGCAGACCTTGCCGGTGATCGACCTGTCCCAGGCGATTGGCATGCGCCCACTGCAGCCTGGGCCGGACAGCACCATCATCGTGACGGAGTACAACCGCTCGGTGCAGGCCTTCCTGGTGGGTGGCGTGGACCGCATCGTCAACATGAACTGGGAAGCGATCATGCCGCCGCCTACCAGTGCCGGGCGCCAGCATTACCTCACCGCCATCACCAAAGTCGACGAGCAACTGGTCGAAGTGATCGATGTGGAGAAGGTGCTGGCTGAGATCGTGCCCTACAACGCCAAGGTCTCCGGCGAGCGCCTCGCCGACCCGGTGCTGGCCCGCGCGCGAGGGCGTGAAGTGCTGCTGGTGGACGATTCCAGCGTAGCCCTGGCGCAGTTGCGCGACACCCTGTCGCAACTGGGCATGAAGTTGCACGTGGCCAGCGATGGCCTGAAAGCCTTGCGCCTGCTCAAGAGCTGGGCCGATGCCGGTGAGGATGTTTGCGAGAAGCTGCTGATGGTGTTCACCGATGCTGAAATGCCGGAGATGGACGGCTACCGGTTGACCACCGAGATCCGCAGCGATGCCCGCCTGCGTCAGCTCTACGTGGTGCTGCACACCTCGTTGTCGGGCAGTTTCAACGAGTCCATGGTCAAGAAGGTTGGCTGTGACAACTTCTTGTCCAAGTTCCAGCCGGATCGTCTGGTCGAGGTGGTCAAGCAGCGGTTGCTGCTGGATTCCGCTACTGCGTGATACCGGGCCCTGCGGGGTATAAGCTTGGCGTTTTGAATGACGCGAGGCGGCAGGGATGTTTCTGAGTGAGTTGTATCGGTACCCGGTGAAGTCGGGGCGGGCGCAAAGCCTGCAGGCGTCAC
Source organism: Pseudomonas sp. SWRI68 (assembly GCF_014269165.1). Lineage (NCBI taxonomy): Bacteria > Pseudomonadati > Pseudomonadota > Gammaproteobacteria > Pseudomonadales > Pseudomonadaceae > Pseudomonas > Pseudomonas sp. SWRI68. Next base: position 203,551 of record NZ_JABWRU010000009.1, read on the forward strand.
CGGTTGGCCAATTGGGGTTGTTGGGTGACCGTCGCTGGATGGTGGTGGAGGCAGACAATGGCCGCTTTCTCACCCAGCGTGCCTGGCCACAGCTCGGCCAGCTCAGGGCGAGCTACGATGCTGCCGGGCAGTTGTTGCTGGAGGCCCCAGGGCAGGCGCCACTTCGCGTGCCCGTACCGCTTGCAGACGACGACCTGCGGGGGGTGACCCTCTGGCGTGACACCCTGCGGGTACCGGATGCCGGCGACGCGGCAGCGCTGTGGCTGTCGGCGCTGCTTGGCAAGGACGTGCGGCTCGTCTATTGCCCGGAACAGCGGGCGCGTTATCTGCCCAATGGTTATGGCCTCAACAGTGACCGTGCAGCGTTTCCGGATGGTTTTCCGCTGCTGTTGATCGGCCAGGGTTCGTTGGACGAATTGAACCGGCGCATTGGCCGGCCGATGGAGATGCTGCGGTTCAGGCCGAATCTGGTGGTGCAGGGTGCAGAGCCGTTTGCCGAGGATGGCTGGAAGCGGATTCGCATCGGCGCGCTGGAGTTTCGAGTGCTCAAGCCCAGTGTGCGTTGCATTTTCACCACGATCGACCCGTTGACCGGCGAGCGCAGCGCAGACCGCGAGCCGATGACCACGCTCAAGACGTTCCGCGAGAAGGAGGGGGATGTGTTGTTCGGCCAGAACCTGGCCGTGGATGGCAGTGGCGTACTTGAAGTGGGTATGGAAGTCGAGGTCTTGTAGGCGCGGCCTTCCGTTGCGAAAGGGCCGCGCAGCGGCCCCTACACGACCCCGACGCAGCTACATATCGTCGAAGTACCGCTCGTGCCACTCCACCAGCGGCTGCGGCGAGTTGAGCTTCTGCCCGTAGATCACCGAATACGACAGCACGTTCTGCACATACTGACGTGTCTCATCGAAGGGTATCGATTCGACCCAGACATCGAAGCTCAAATGCTTGGCGCCCTTGAGCCACTGGCGTACTCGTCCGGGGCCTGCGTTATAGGCCGCAGAAGCCAGTACCCGGTTGCCATTGAACTGGCTGTGTACCTGGCTCAGGTACGCGGCCCCCAACTGGATGTTCTTGTCCGGGTTGAACACCTGCGCAGGCGAGGCCAGCGGGATGCTGAACTTGCGCGCGGTTTCCTTGGCGGTGGCCGGCATCAGTTGCATGAGGCCGCTGGCGCCCACGCTGGAGCGTGCATCTTCCATGAAGGCGCTTTCCTGGCGGGTGATGGCGAACACCCAGCTCGAATGCAGCCCACGGACCTTGGCCTCGCGCACCAGGGTGTCGCGGTGGGCCATCGGGAAGCGGATATCCAGGTCATCCCAGTACTTCGCCTGGCTGATGGTGCGGATGGCCGGGAAGTACCAGCGCAGGTCGTAGGCCAGGCGTGCCTGGGCGACCATCTCGTCGCGGTTGAAGTGGCGGCTGACGTGGTACCACTCGCGGCGCCCATCGACGATCTGCCCGCGGGCATGGAATTCCAGCGCGCGCTGGATGCCCGGGGTGTTGCGCACCTTGCTGACCAGTTGCGGGCTCAGTACCAGTGGCTTGTTGTTCAACTGGTAGGGGGTCTGCGCCCGGTCGGCTGCAAGGAACCCATAGAAATCACGCTCGCGCGCCACGGTCTTGTACAGCAGGGTGACCTGCGGGTTGTTCGGCTGGGCCAGCTCAAGGCTGCGGGCTTGCCAGTACTTCCAGCGGCTACTGCTGGCCAGGTCCTGGGGCAGGCGTTTGGTCAGCTCGTAGGCATCCTCCCAGCGGCCCAGGCGCAGCAGCAGGCGCAGGCGCCATTCGCTGACGGTGTTGTCACGCAGCTCGGGGTCGTAGCGGGTCATCAGGTCGAGCGCGCGAGGGTCGTAACGGCGCGCCAGGGTCAGGCCGATTTCGCGGGCGATGGCGACTTTTTCATCGCGCGAGAAGTGCATGCGCTGGGCGTAGTCGTCGAGCAGCGCCATGGCCCGCTCCGGGTTCTGCCGGGCCAGGCGGCGCAGGCCGAGGCTGACCACGTCGGACATGGCTTCGTTGACCGGGCTGAAGCGCGATGGCTGGTTGAGCAGCTCGGGCTTTTGCGCCACGTCGATCAGCAGACGCCCTTGTGGGCCGAGGGTGGTCAAGGTCTTGACCAGGTTGTTGGCCAGGCCGTAGTTGCGTGCCTGTGCCGCCAGTTTGGCCCGGTTCCAGCGCTTGGCCTCGGTCAGTTGGCCTTCGGCGGCCCACATGCCGAACAGGGTGTCACAGGCCGCCGGTTGCGACTTGCCGACGTTCCACAGCTTGTCGGCCGTGGCATAGCCTTCGGCGCGCAGGCCATGGCTCAACTGGTACTGGCCGTTGAGGCAGTCCAGTTCGGTGAAATTGAGTTTGGGGTCGTAGTACTTGACGAAAGTATTCCATTCGCCGCGCTCGGCCAGCCAGCGCAACCAGCGCAGTTTCATCCAGTTGGACTGGGGCAGGTCGCCATGCTTGGCCAGGAACCCTTCGATCTCCTCGTTGCTGGCGCTTTTCAGGCGCGCGGTCAGCTCGTCGTACGTGAGGTAAGGCGTCAGCGGGTAGTCGCGCAACTGTTGGGCATAGCGCAGGTAAGGGCCTTTGTCGCCCTTGGCCAGGGCGCGCTTGGCCTCGTCGTAGTACTGGCGTTGTTGAGTGAGGTCGAGGGCCTGCGCCGCGCTGGCGGTGGCGGCGGTAAGCAGCAGGCAGGATGCAATCTGTAACAGGCGGCTGCGCATGATACGTCCGGGCAGTTGAACCATGGGGAAGTGACGGCGAAGCCAGCACTGTTGGAAGCTATGGCCTTAGCTTAGCCGTTTGCCGGCGGCAGATGAAAGCACAGTGCTTGTATCAAGACATTAAGTTCGACCAGATGTCGTAAAGCCCTCGCAGGGTGGTCAACTTAATGCCCTCGGGCCCCAAGTCAGGTAGAATGCGCGCCCGATTTCTGGAGACCAATATGACCCTGCTCAAATTCAGCGATGTGTCCCTCGCATTCGGCGCCATGCCGCTGCTGGACAAAGTGTCCTGGCAGATCGCTCGTGGTGAGCGGGTGTGCATCATCGGCCGCAACGGCACCGGCAAGTCGAGCATGATGCGCCTGGTCAAGGGCGAACAGAAGGGCGACGACGGTGAGATCTGGCGCGCCCCGGGCCTGAAAATCGGCGAGCTGCCGCAAGAGTTGCCGCTGGCCGACGAGCGCAGCGTGTTCGATGTGGTGGCCGAGGGCCTTGACGGCGTGGGTGCGCTGCTGGCCGAGTTCCACCACCTGAGCCAGAACATCCAGGGCGACGAAGACCTGGAAAAACTCATGCACGTTCAGCACGAACTCGAAGCCCGTGACGGCTGGCGCCTGCAGCAAGTGGTGGATAGCACCCTGAGCCGCCTGCAACTGCCCGCCGACAAGACCCTGGCCGAGCTGTCCGGTGGCTGGCGTCGCCGTGTGCTGCTGGCCCAGGCGCTGGTGTCCGAGCCTGACCTGCTGCTGCTCGATGAACCGACCAACCACCTGGACATCGGTGCGATCGCCTGGCTTGAAGAGGCGCTGCGCGGGTTCAATGGTGCGGTGCTGTTCATTACCCACGACCGCTCCTTCCTGCAAAACCTCGCGACCCGCATCCTCGAACTGGACCGCGGTGGCCTGATCGACTGGAACGGCGACTACGCCAGCTTCCTGGTGCACAAGGAAGCCGCGCTGGCCGCGGAAGAAACCGCCAACGCGCTGTTCGACAAGCGCCTGGCCCAGGAAGAAGTGTGGATCCGCCAGGGCATCAAGGCCCGCCGTACCCGCAACGAAGGGCGTGTGCGTGCCCTCAAGGCCTTGCGCGTCGAACGCGGCGAGCGCCGTGAGCGTCAGGGCAAGGCGAACATCCAGATCGAAGCGGCCGACAAGTCCGGCAAGCAGGTCATGGTGCTGGAGAACGTCAGCTTCGCCCATGCCGAAGGCCCGATGCTGGTCAAGGACTTCTCCATGGTCCTGCAGCGCCAGGATCGCATTGGCCTGCTGGGTGCCAACGGTACCGGCAAGACCACCTTGCTCAAACTGATGCTCGGCGACCTGGAGCCTACCTCGGGCAAGGTCGAGCGTGGCACCAAGTTGGAAGTGGCGTATTTCGACCAGATGCGTCATCAGCTCGATCTGGAAAAAACCGTGATCGACAACCTGGCCGAAGGCCGTGATTTCATCGAGATCGATGGCCAGAACCGCCACGTGCTGAGCTACCTGGGCGACTTCCTGTTCAGCCCCCAGCGTGCCCGGACCCCGGTCAAGGCGCTGTCGGGTGGCGAGCGTGCACGTTTGCTGCTGGCCAAGCTGTTCAGCAAGCCGGCCAACCTGCTGGTGCTCGACGAACCGACCAACGACCTGGACGTGGAAACCCTCGAACTGCTGGAAGAGGTGCTGGCCAACTACAAGGGCACGGTGCTGATGGTCAGCCACGACCGGGCCTTCCTCGACAACGTCGTCACCAGCACCCTGGTGTTCGAAGGTGGGGGCAAGGTACGCGAGTATGTCGGCGGCTATGAGGACTGGATCCGTCAGGGCGGTTCGCCCAAGCTGCTGGGGGTAACCGAGAGCAAAGGCGGCAAGTCCGAACTCAACAGCGCGGTGGTTGAGAAGCAGGAAGTGCAAGCGGCACCGGCGCCGGTGGCGGCGGCTGCCGATGCCTCGAAGAAGAAGCTCAGCTACAAGCTGCAGCGTGAGCTGGAGATGCTGCCTGGGCAAATCGACGAGGTCGAACAGCGCATGGCGGCGGCCCAGGAAGAGGTCAATGCACCAGGTTTCTATCAGCGGTCGATCGAAGAGACCACCGCGGTGCTGGCCAAGATCGAGCAGTTGCAGGCAGAGCTGGATGTGCTGGTAGAGCGCTGGGCCGAGCTGGAAGGGTGATCAGCTTTTGATCTGCACTGGCTTCTTCGCGGGTAAACCCGCGAAGAAGCTGGCACAGGTCAACTCATTCCTTCTTCAGCAAGCGCACTGCCAGCACATCGCAGGGTGCGCCGTGCAGTACATCGTTGGCGGTGGAGCCCAGCAGCAACGCCAGGCCATGCCGGCCATGGCTGCCCACGACGATCAGGTCGCACTTCTGGTCCTTGGCCAGTTGGTGGATTTCCTGGCGTGGCTGGCCGTAGGTCAGGTGCGAATCGCCGCGCTTGATGTCCGGGTACTTGTTGAATAGGCGGTCCATGCGCTCTTTGGCCTGGTCGAACTGCTGTTGTTGCAGTTGCGACAGGTCCATGGGGACGTCACCGCCAAAAGCCATGGCCATGGGTTCGACGATGTGCACCAGCGAGACCTTGGCGTTGTACGGCGCTGCCAGCGCCATGGCACGCTTGATCACCGGGTCGCATTCCTCGGTCAGGTCGACGGCAACCAGAAGATGTTCGTAGGACATGAGCGGTACTCCTGACAATCGCGATAGAAGAAGTATGGTCGCTTTCGGGCGGGTCTTCCGTGAAAAATGGCTAACCAGCTCATTTGCAACGCTTTATGGGGTCTACTGATATGACGGTATTGCTGGTGGTGTCAATCCTTGCGCTGATTCTCAGCCCGCTTTCCTGGTTGCGCACGTCGCGCAAGCAGAGCGAGCAGATGAACCTGCGCCTGGAAGCGCGGCGCATGGGGCTGGCCATGCAGCTGGCGCCCCAGCAGTGGCCGCACTGGCTGGAAAAGGAGCCGCCAAGCCCCTGCCCGCAGTACCATCGCGCACGGCGCCGGGGGCGTGAGGACAGCTTCTGTTACTGGCAGGTCACGCCGGGCGTGTGGTGGAACCAGTGGCGCGAGCCGTGTGAGGACCCGCGCCTTGCCGAGGCCTTTGCGCGCTTGCCCGACAGCGTCTACAAGGTCGAAGCCGACCCGCGCATGATCGCCTTGTACTGGACCGAGCGGGGCGATAAATCTGTATTGCAGGATATTGCCCAGGTCTTCGAAACGCTCGCCTGACACATGGCTTAACGACAAAGCGGCGGCTTGGCAGAGCCCCTGAAGGGGTGGGGTGCCAAGTCGCCGCTTTGCGTTCTGCTGCGCAGAAAAGGCCAGGCAGGCCGGGAATGCTTGAAGCCATTGGCAGTGTAGTCGGCTGCCAGTGAAATGCCGGAAAAATCTTCCCCTCGCAGGGTCACACACTCCTCCTCGTGGTCAATCGCTGACATGAATGCCCCGTGATCACTGACGTCATGCTTTGTACCCAGACGCTACAAAATGACCGGAAAGTCGTGTTTTCACTCTGTGCGTGGGCATTTGACAACGCTGATCTTTTCGGAGAATGTGTGCACACCCAAATCAAACGGGCGTATGAATTGAGCGTTTGTATGTCACACGGCTCGTTCATAGTCCCGACTAGCGCGCTGACGGGTGTGCCTGGGGCAGGGCCACATGGCCTGCCTGGGCAGCAGCGACCGGCGTGTACAGTTAGCTTCCATATCGTGGAGATCAGTTGATGATTTACGAAGGTAAAGCCATCACGGTTAAGGCTCTTGAAAGTGGCATCGTCGAACTCAAGTTCGACCTCAAGGGTGAGTCCGTCAACAAATTCAACCGCCTGACCCTGAACGAGCTTCGCCAAGCCGTCGATGCCATCAAGGCCGACGCTTCGGTCAAAGGCGTAATCGTCAGCAGTGGCAAGGACGTGTTCATCGTCGGCGCCGACATCACCGAGTTCGTCGACAACTTCAAGCTGCCCGAGGCCGAACTGGTCGCTGGCAACCTGGAAGCCAACCGCATCTTCAACGCCTTCGAAGACCTCGAAGTGCCGACCGTAGCCGCCATCAACGGCATCGCCCTGGGCGGCGGCCTGGAAATGTGCCTGGCGGCCGACTACCGGGTCATGTCCAGCAGCGCCAAGATTGGCCTGCCTGAAGTCAAACTGGGCATCTACCCAGGCTTTGGCGGTACTGTGCGCCTGCCACGCCTGATCGGCTCGGACAATGCTGTCGAGTGGATTGCGGCCGGCAAGGAAAACCGCGCCGAAGACGCCCTGAAAGTAGGCGCCGTCGATGCCGTGGTCGCCCCGGAGCTGCTGCAGGCTGGTGCCCTTGACCTGATCAAGCGCGCCATCAGCGGCGAGCTGGACTACAAGGCCAAGCGCCAGCCGAAACTGGAAAAACTCAAGCTCAATGCCATCGAGCAGATGATGGCGTTCGAGACGGCCAAGGGCTTCGTTGCCGGCCAGGCTGGGCCGAACTACCCAGCGCCGGTCGAAGCGATCAAGAGCATTCAGAAAGCCGCCAACTTCGGCCGTGACAAGGCCCTGGAAATCGAGGCCGCTGGCTTTGCCAAGCTGGCCAAGACCTCGGTTGCCGAGAGCCTGATCGGCCTGTTCCTGAATGACCAGGAGCTCAAGCGCAAGGCCAAGGCCCATGACGAAATCGCCCACGATGTGAAGCAGGCTGCCGTTCTCGGCGCCGGCATCATGGGTGGCGGTATCGCCTACCAGTCGGCGGTCAAGGGCACGCCGATTCTGATGAAGGACATCCGCGAGGACGCCATCCAGCTGGGCTTGAATGAAGCCTCCAAGCTGCTGGGCAATCGCGTCGAGAAGGGCCGCCTGACCCCGGCGAAGATGGCTGAAGCACTCAATGCCATCCGTCCGACCCTGTCCTACGGTGATTTCGCCAACGTCGATATCGTCGTCGAGGCCGTGGTCGAGAACCCTAAGGTCAAGCAAGCTGTGCTGGCAGAAGTCGAAGGCCAGGTGAAAGAGGATGCCATCCTCGCGTCCAACACCTCGACCATCTCCATCAACCTGCTGGCCAAGGCGCTCAAGCGCCCCGAGAACTTCGTCGGCATGCACTTCTTCAACCCGGTGCACATGATGCCGCTGGTCGAAGTGATTCGTGGCGAGAAGTCCAGTGATGTGGCGGTTGCCACCACCGTGGCCTACGCCAAGAAGATGGGCAAGAACCCGATCGTGGTCAACGACTGCCCGGGCTTTTTGGTCAACCGCGTGCTGTTCCCGTACTTCGGCGGCTTCGCCAAACTGGTCAGTGCAGGGGTCGACTTCGTGCGCATCGACAAGGTCATGGAGCGCTTCGGCTGGCCCATGGGCCCTGCATACCTGATGGACGTGGTCGGCATCGACACCGGCCACCATGGCCGCGACGTCATGGCCGAGGGCTTCCCGGACCGCATGAAAGACGAGCGCCGCTCGGCGATAGACGCCCTGTACGAGGCCAACCGCCTGGGCCAGAAGAACGGCAAAGGCTTCTACGCCTACGAGACCGACAAGCGCGGCAAGCCGAAGAAGGTGTTCGATGCCGCCGTGCTCGACGTGCTCAAGCCGATCGTGTTCGAGCAACGTGAAGTCAGCGACGACGACATCATCAACTGGATGATGGTCCCGCTGTGCCTGGAGACCGTGCGCTGCCTGGAAGACGGCATTGTCGAGACCGCCGCCGAAGCTGACATGGGGCTGGTCTACGGCATTGGCTTCCCTCCGTTCCGCGGTGGTGCGCTGCGCTACATCGACTCGATTGGTGTCGCCGAATTCGTCGCCCTGGCCGATCAGTACGCCGACCTGGGGCCGCTGTACCACCCGACCGCGAAGCTGCGCGAAATGGCCAAGAGCGGCCAGCGTTTCTTCAACTGAGCGGCCAACGCAAGAGTAGAGCGAGAGATTTGATATGAGCCTCAATCCAAGAGACGTGGTGATTGTCGACTTCGGTCGCACACCAATGGGCCGCTCCAAGGGTGGCATGCACCGCAACACGCGCGCCGAAGACATGTCCGCGCACCTGATCACCAAGCTGCTGGAACGCAACGGCAAGGTCGACCCTAAAGAGGTCGAGGATGTGATCTGGGGCTGCGTCAACCAGACCCTGGAGCAGGGCTGGAACGTCGCCCGCATGGCCTCGCTGATGACCCCGATCCCGCATACGTCGGCGGCGCAGACCGTCAGCCGTCTGTGCGGGTCGTCGATGAGTGCGCTGCACACCGCTGCCCAGGCAATCATGACTGGCAATGGCGATGTGTTCGTGGTCGGCGGTGTCGAGCACATGGGCCACGTCAGCATGATGCATGGCGTCGACCCCAACCCGCACCTGTCCTTGCATGCCGCCAAGGCTTCCGGAATGATGGGCCTGACTGCAGAGATGCTCGGCAAAATGCATGGCATCAGCCGCGAACAGCAAGATCTGTTCGGCCTGCGTTCGCACCAGCTCGCCCACAAGGCGACGGTCGAAGGCAAGTTCAAGGACGAGATCATCCCGATGCAGGGCTATGACGAGAACGGCTTCCTGAAGGTCTTCGATTTCGACGAGACCATTCGCCCGGAAACCACCCTCGAAGGGCTGGCGTCGCTCAAGCCTGCGTTCAACCCCAAAGGTGGCACCGTTACCGCCGGTACTTCGTCGCAGATTACCGACGGCGCTTCGTGCATGATCGTCATGTCTGGCCAGCGTGCCATGGACCTGGGTATCCAGCCATTGGCGGTGCTTCGCTCGATGGCCGTGGCCGGTGTCGACCCGGCGATCATGGGCTACGGCCCAGTGCCGGCGACCCAGAAAGCCCTCAAGCGCGCCGGCCTGACCATGGCCGATATCGACTTCATCGAGCTCAACGAAGCCTTCGCTGCACAGGCCCTGCCAGTGCTCAAAGATTTGAAAGTGCTCGACAAGATGGATGAGAAGGTTAACCTGCACGGCGGCGCCATTGCTTTGGGCCACCCGTTCGGTTGCTCTGGGGCACGGATTTCCGGCACCCTGCTCAACGTCATGAAGCAGAATGGCGGTACTCTGGGGGTCGCTACCATGTGCGTCGGCCTCGGCCAGGGCATCACCACTGTCTTCGAACGCGTCTGATCGCGTTGCGGGACAGCAGCCGGGGCCATGTGCCCCGGTTTTTGTTTTTTACGAGATTTGTTCAAGAGGGTGAGTAGCATGCAGATACAGCCAGGCGTATACCGGCACTACAAGGGGCCTGAGTACCGTGTCTTCAGTGTTGCGCAGCACTCCGAGAGCGAAGAGTGGATGGTGTTCTACCAATGCCTGTATGGTGATTACGGGTTCTGGGTACGCCCCCTTTCGATGTTCCAGGAGTCCGTCGAGGTTGACGGCGAGCAGGTGCCACGCTTTGCTTTGGTCAAGGCCGAAGAGGGGCTGCCAGGGTTGCTTGGCAAGTCGCACGTGTGAACGACCGCGCTTGACCTCACTCTTTTGCCACTATATATAGCGGTGCCGCGTCTGGCACCTGACGCGTTTTTCATCTTTCAGATTCAGGAATACTCCGATCCATGGGCAAATCGCTGGTCATTGTGGAATCCCCGGCCAAGGCCAAGACCATCAACAAGTACCTGGGCAACCAGTACGTGGTGAAGTCGAGTATCGGCCATATCCGAGACCTCCCCACCAGCGGTTCGGCCAGCGCTAGCAAAGAGCCGGCCGCCAAGCGTGGCAAGGCTGCGGGTGAGGCGCCGGCCCTTTCGCCGAAAGAAAAGGCACGCCGCCAACTGGTGGCGCGCATGGGGGTCGACCCCGATCACGGCTGGAAGGCCAAGTACGAGATCCTGCCTGGCAAGGAAAAGGTGATCGAAGAACTGCGCCGCCTGGCCAAGGACGCCGACACCATCTATCTCGCAACCGACTTGGACCGCGAAGGGGAGGCCATCGCATGGCACCTGCGCGAAGCCATCGGTGGTGACGACAGCCGCTACAAGCGCGTGGTGTTCAACGAAATTACCAAGAAGGCCATCCAGGAGGCCTTCTCGCAACCGGGCGAGCTGGACATCGACCGCGTCAATGCCCAGCAGGCGCGACGCTTCCTCGATCGCGTGGTTGGCTACATGGTTTCGCCGCTGTTGTGGGCCAAGATTGCCCGTGGCTTGTCGGCCGGCCGGGTCCAGTCGGTAGCGGTGAAGCTGGTGGTCGAGCGCGAACGCGAGATCCGCGCCTTCATCCCCGAAGAGTACTGGGAGATCCACGCCGACCTCGGCACCGCCAAGAACGCCAAGGTGCGTTTCGAAGTGGCGCGCGAGAAGGGTGAGGCTTTCAAGCCGCTGAATGAAGCACAGACCATGGCTGCGTTGGAGAAGCTCAAGGCTTCCAGCTACAGCGTGGTCAAGCGAGAAGACCGCCCGACCAGCAGCAAGCCGTCGGCGCCGTTCATTACCTCCACCTTGCAGCAGGCGGCGAGCAATCGCCTGGGCTTCGGGGTGAAGAAAACCATGATGATGGCCCAGCGTCTGTACGAAGCCGGCTACATCACTTATATGCGTACCGACTCGACCAACCTGTCGGCTGATGCCCTGGACATGGCGCGTGGCTACATCGAGCGCGAGTTCGGCAAGCAGTACCTGCCGGAAAACCCGCTGGTGTATAGCAGCAAGGAAGGGGCTCAGGAGGCGCACGAAGCGATTCGTCCTTCCGACGTCAACACCCACCCGACCAAGCTCAGTGGCATGGAGCGCGACGCAGAGCGCCTTTACGAGTTGATCTGGCGCCAGTTCCTGGCCTGCCAGATGCCGCCGGCGCAGTACCTGTCCACCAGCGTCACTGTAGCCGCTGGCGACTTCGAGCTGCGTGCCAAGGGCCGTATCCTCAAGTTCGACGGTTACACCCGTGTGCTGCCGCAACAGAGCAAGCCTGGCGAAGACGACGTACTGCCGGAGATGGTCCAGGGTGAAGCGCTCAAGCTGATCCAGATCGACCCGAGCCAGCACTTCACCAAGCCACCGGCGCGGTTCACCGAAGCCAGCCTGGTCAAGGAAATGGAAAAGCGCGGCATCGGCCGCCCGTCGACCTACGCCGCGATCATCTCGACCATCCAGGACCGTGGCTATGTGACCCTGCACAACCGCCGCTTCTACTCCGAGAAGATGGGCGACATTGTCACCGAGCGCCTGTCCGAGAGCTTCGCCAACCTGATGGACTACGGCTTCACCGCCGGCATGGAAGAAAACCTCGACGACGTGGCCCAGGGCGAGCGTGACTGGAAGAACGTGCTCGACGAGTTCTACGGCGACTTCAGCAAAAAACTGCAGACAGCCGAGTCGGCCGAAAACGGCATGCGTGCCAACCAGCCGACCATGACCAACATTGCCTGCAAGGAATGTGGTCGCCCAATGATGATTCGCACCGCCTCGACGGGCGTGTTCCTTGGCTGCTCGGGCTACACCCTGCCGCCCAAGGAGCGTTGCAAGGCAACCGTCAACCTGGTGCCGGGTGACGAAATTGCAGCGGACGATGAAGGCGAGTCGGAATCCCGTGTTCTCTTGGGCAAGCACCGCTGCCCGATCTGCGCCACGGCGATGGACGCTTACCTGCTGGACGAGAAGCACAAGCTGCACATCTGCGGTAACAACCCGGACTGTGTGGGCTACGAGATCGAAGAGGGTAGCTACCGCATCAAGGGCTACGAAGGGCCGAGCCTGGAGTGCGACAAGTGTGGCAGCGAGATGCAGCTCAAGACCGGCCGCTTCGGCAAGTTCTTCGGTTGCACCAACCCTGCGTGCAAGAACACCCGTAAGCTGCTCAAGAGCGGTGAGGCGGCGCCACCGAAGATGGACAAGGTGGACATGCCGGAGCTCAAGTGCGAGAAGGTCGATGACACCTACGTGTTGCGTGACGGTGCTTCGGGGTTGTTCCTGGCGGCCAGCCAGTTCCCGAAAAACCGTGAGACACGTGCACCACTGGTGTTGGAGATCGTCCCGCACAAGCATGAGATCGATCCGAAGTACCACTTCCTCTGCGATGCACCGCAGAAAGACCCGGAAGGGCGTCCAGCGGTAATTCGCTACAGCCGCAAGACCAAGGAGCAGTATGTGCAGTCCGAAGTCGATGGCAAGCCGACCGGCTGGAAGGCGTTCTACGACGGTAATGCGTGGAAGGTTGAAGACAAACGCTGATTGGCGTTGAACTGGGGGCCGCTTTGCGGCCCCCAGTCATTTCAGGGACATTCAGCTTGCGGCCGGGCAGGGCTTGCCGGAAACTGGCTGCAATCGTTCTGCATCTCAGGGGAGGGCATTGAAATGGCCCAGGAACTCTACACCCGCACCAATCAGAAGCTGTTCTTCGCAGGCCTCGCACTCGAGTCCATGGCCAAGGCCGAACAGGGCCAGGCCATGAACGCCCAGGGCCTGGTCCAGGCCGAACGCGAATCGGCACTGTTCCACCTGTACGGTGCTCTGCTGGGGCTGTGCCATGAGATCGGCGGTTTCTACCGCTTGCCGGCAGGGGCTAATGTCGAGCAGCTGCTGGCTGGCGATGCTTTCAATGAGATTGCTATCCCGGAGGTGGCCGAGCTGCTGGAATTGTCCCGCCAGCGGGAAACCTGGCTGGCGCAAATGCTCAGTGCTTATGCCGATCTGTTCCGACCACCGGTCGCGAAAAAAACGCCTAAAACCGATGTCACCCAGCCGTTGATCCAGGCCGTCAATCTCGATGAGCCCGAGCAACCCGCGCTGTCGCGTGAAGAATTGGAAAGCTGGCGCAGCAACCTCAAAAGCTTGGTGAGACGTTTCCGTGACGCGTTGAGTGAGTGCTGATAGCCGCTGCGGCTGGTACAATGCTGGCCTTTCGTGGAGAACAGCCTTTTATGTCTACGTCTTTTCTGGAAATTGTCGAGTTGCCTGATGGCCGGATCGAACTGCGTCGTGCGGAGGATGAGGGCTCTCTGGTAACCCTGGATTTCTCGGAAGACGCCAAGGTGTTCCTGCAGGGTCAGCATGTGGAAGTGGCCAAGGCCATGCTCAGTGTGGGCGTGCAGATGGCAGGTCGCCTGATGGACGGCGAGCTCGAACGCGAAGAAGGCCCTCGCGTTCTGCATTGATCGGCGTGCAGGGTATCAGCGGTTTCTGAGTGACAGGCAAAGCCTGAACATCAGCCGAGGCGGATGTTCAGGCTTTGTGCGTTTCCGGCACTGGCTGAGCGAAGCAGCAGTTGACGCGCGCTGGCATTGACGCTGCCAAGCCAGCTGACCACGGTGTGGCTGCGGCCCAGGCGCAGCGCTTCGCAAGTGAGTTGCAGTGGGCTCTGATTGCCACGAGGGTGCAGCAGCAGGATGCGTTCGCGGTTGAGGCCGGCATCGCGCAACCAGGCCTGGGTCAGGCTTGCGGGTGGGGCGATCAGGGTCAACCAGCGGGCATCGTCCTCTTCGCTCAGTTCGCGCAGCACCGGGGCCAACAGGCTCTGGCAGTGCCCGGCAGCGCCGCGCAGCGACAGCTCGCTGAACAGATCGGGCTGGCTGATCTTGCGCGCCTGCTCACTGGCTTTCAGGCCGGGCAGGATGGGCTGGGCTAGAAATGCTTCGAACAGTGGCAACTGGGCTTGCTCGGGTGCGTGAATGAACTGCTGCATGGCGCCTCCTGGATCAGCGGCGTATGACGCCGACGCTCAAGCCCTCGATCACCAGTTCCTGTTCTTTCAGGTCGACTTCGATGGGGGCGAATTCGGGGTTTTCGGCAAGCAGCCAGACCTTGGTGCCTTCGCGCTTGAAGCGCTTGACGGTCACCTCGTCACCGATGCGGGCGACGACGATCTGGCCATTGCGGGCTTCGCGGCAGGTGTGCACTGCCAGCAGGTCGCCGTCGAAGATGCCGACATCCTTCATGCTCATGCCGTGTACGCGAAGCAGATAGTCGGCGTGAGGGTGGAAGAAGCTCGGGTTGATGTTGCAAGATTGCTCGATGTGCTGCTCGGCGAGGATCGGTGCGCCGGCTGCGACCCGGCCAATGATCGGCAGGCCGTTCTCTTCGGCCTTGGTTTCAAGGCCCGGGATACGGATGCCGCGGGATGCGCCCGGGGTCATCTCGATGGCGCCTTTGCGGGCAAGGGCCTTGAGGTGCTCTTCGGCGGCGTTGGGCGATTTGAAGCCCAGTTCCTGAGCGATTTCAGCGCGCGTCGGAGGGAAACCGTTGTCTTCAAGGCAACGTTTGATGAACGCGAGAATTTCGGCTTGGCGTGGCGTCAGTTTCAACATGGTGAGCGCTCTGTCTTTTTATACAGTGACTGGGATTATATACAGTACTGGATGAGCTGCAAGCGCCAAGCAGCAACAAAAAGTGCCGCGCGGGCCAACTTGTCGCTTGCAGCGTGTAATGGGGCGCTTTTAAATGGCGACCGCCCGGTCACCGAGCCTTGACAGAAGCAGGGCTGAAACGTATGTTTCAAACACCTGTTTGTCTGGCGGAATAATCATGGCCCAATCGGAAACCGTTGAACGCATTCTCGATGCTGCCGAGCAGTTGTTCGCGGAAAGAGGGTTTGCAGAAACGTCGTTGCGGCTGATTACCAGCAAGGCCGGGGTGAACCTGGCAGCGGTCAACTATCACTTCGGTTCCAAGAAGGCCCTGATCCAGGCGGTGTTCTCGCGCTTCCTTGGGCCGTTCTGTGCCAGCCTCGAGCGTGAGCTGGAGCGTCGTCAGGCGCGCCCGGAGCAAAAGCCCAGCCTCGAAGAGCTGTTGGAAATGCTCGTCGAGCAGGCCCTGGCCGTGCAGCCGCGCAGCAATAACGACCTGTCCATCTTCATGCGCCTGTTGGGGCTGGCTTTCAGTCAGAGCCAGGGGCACTTGCGCCGCTACCTGGAAGACATGTACGGCAAGGTGTTCCGCCGCTACATGCTGCTGGTCAACGAGGCTGCGCCACGGGTGCCGCCGCTGGAGCTGTTCTGGCGCGTGCATTTCATGCTCGGCGCCGCCGCGTTCAGCATGTCCGGCATCAAGGCCCTGCGTGCCATCGCCGAGACCGATTTCGGCATCAATACCTCGATCGAACAGGTCATGCGCCTGATGGTGCCATTCCTGGCTGCGGGCATGCGCGCCGACAGCGGGGTTACCGACGAAGCGATGGCAGCGGCCCAGCTGCGCCCACGCAGCAAGACCAGCACCAGCGCCACCACCGCCAAGGCCTGAAGGCTGGGCGGGGCAGGGCGCTTCGGCTAAGCTAGCGCCCATGCCCGATCTCGATTTTTTGCACATATCCCTTGCCGACCAGTGCCTCTATGGGTTCACCCAGGGGCGGCTGTGCGTGCGCATGGTGGTTTCTACGGCGCGCAACGGGGCTGGCGAGCGCAACGGTTCGGGCTGCACCCCGCGCGGGCTGCATCAGGTGCGGGCAAAAATTGGCGCGGGCCTGCCGCTGAACGCAGTGTTGCGCGGGCGGCGCTGGACCGGCGAAGTCTGGTCGCCCGAGCTGCAGGCGCAGTTCCCCGGGCGTGACTGGGTGCTCACCCGCATACTCTGGCTCAGTGGCTGCGAGCCGGGCGTCAACCGCCTGGGTGCGGTCGACACGTTCCGGCGCTATATCTACCTGCATGGCACCCCGCTGAGCGAACCTTTGGGCGTGCCGCTGTCCCATGGCTGCATTCGCCTGCACAACACCGATTTGCTTGCCCTGTTCGACCGGGTGCCGGCCCATTGCCGCGTGCGCATCGAACAGGCGGCTTGCCCCCAGTGGGCTTCTTTAAGTCTTCAATAAAGGATTTCCCATGACCGTCAGCCTGCAAGGCTCCCTGATGGTGGACATCGCCGGTAAATGGCTGACCGCCGAAGACCGTCACCTGCTGCGCCAGCCTGAAGTGGCCGGCTTGATCATTTTTGCCCGCAACATCGACAGCCCGCGCCAGGTGCGCGAACTGTGTGCGTCGATCCGCGCGATTCGCCCTGAGTTGATCCTGGCGGTCGACCAGGAGGGGGGTCGGGTACAGCGGCTGCGCCAAGGTTTCGTGCGCCTGCCGGCCATGCGTGCGCTGGCCGACAACGACAACGCCGAGTACCTGGCGGAACAATGCGGCTGGTTGATGGCCACCGAGGTGTTGGCTGTAGGCCTGGACCTGAGCTTTGCGCCGGTGCTGGACCTGGATCACCAGCGCAGCGCCGTGGTCGGCAGCCGCGCCTTCGAAGGTAACCCGCAGCGTGCCACGCAGTTGGCGGCGGCCTTTATCCGTGGCATGAACGCTGCGGGCATGGCGGCCTGTGGCAAGCATTTCCCGGGGCATGGTTGGGCCGAGGCCGATTCCCATGTGGCCATCCCCACTGACGAGCGCAGCCTTGAGCAGTTGCGCCAGGCGGATCTGGTGCCGTTCACCCGGCTCAGCGGGCAACTGGCGGCGGTAATGCCGGCGCACGTGATCTATCCGCAGGTCGACAACCAGCCGGCGGGCTTCTCGCGGCGTTGGTTGCAGGGCATCCTGCGGGGCGAGTTGGGCTTTGACGGGGTGATCTTCAGTGACGACCTGTCCATGGCCGGTGCGCACGTGGTCGGGGATGCCGCCAACCGGATCGAGGCGGCCTTGAGCGCCGGTTGCGACATGGGCCTGGTGTGCAATGACCGGGCGGCGGCGGAGCTGGCATTGAGTGCGGCGCAGCGGCTCAAGGTCAAGCCTTCGCCGCGCATTGCGCGGATGCAGGGGCAGGGCTTTGCACGTACCGATTACCGCCAGCAGCCGCGTTGGCTGGAGGCGTTGGGGGCCTTGAAAGAGGCGCAGTTGATCGACTGAGTTTGGCCAAGAGGCGTATGTCTTGAGGCTTGAGGTGTGTTGGGGATCGAGCGCCGCCCGCGCGGCGCTCGATTCTGAAGGCGCCGTAAACCCCAAGCGGACGCCGTAAGCTCAGCGCCCGCGCTTGCCAGGCAGCGGCGCGAACAGCGCTTCGATCTCCTCATCCCCCAGCCGCCACTGCCCTGCCTGCCCACCATCGAGCAGGCTCGAGGCCAGTGCCGCCTTCTCCTGTTGCAACAACTGGATTTTCTCTTCCACGGTGCCGCGGGTGATCAGCTTGAACACGAACACCGGCTTGTCCTGGCCAATGCGGTAAGCGCGGTCGGTGGCCTGGTTCTCGCTTGCCGGGTTCCACCAGGGGTCGAAGTGGATCACCGTGTCTGCAGCCGTCAGGTTCAGCCCGGTGCCACCTGCCTTGAGGCTGATCAGAAACACCTCGCTGTCCCCCTGCTGGAATGCCTGCACCGGTGTGCGGCGGTCACGGGTGTCGCCGGTCAGCAGGCTGTAACGGACTTTGCGCTTCTGCAGTTCCTGCTCGATCAGTGCCAACATCGAGGTGAACTGGGAGAACAACAATACCCGGCGGCCTTCACTGAGCAGCTCTTCGAGCATTTCCAGAAGCGCCCCGAGCTTGCCCTTGTCGGCCTGGTTGCCCTTGGTTTCAACGCCCTTCACCAGGCGCAGGTCGCAGCACACCTGGCGCAACTTGAGCAGGGCGTCGAGGATGATGATCTGGCTACGCGAGGCGCCATTGCGGGCGATCTCGTCGCGGACCTTCTTGTCCATGGCCACGCGCACGGCTTCGTAGGTGTCGCGCTGGGCATCGCTGAGCTCGACCCAGTGGACCATTTCGGTCTTGGCAGGCAGCTCGGTGGCTACCTGCTCCTTGGTTCGGCGCAGCAGGAACGGGCGGATGCGGCTGGCCAGGTGGGCCAGGCGCTCGGTATCGCCATGGCGTTCGATCGGGGTCCGGTAGGCCTGGTTGAAGTGCTTGAGGTCGCCCAGCCAGCCAGGCATCAGGAAGTGGAAGATCGACCACAACTCGCCGAGGTTGTTTTCCATGGGCGTGCCGGTCAGGCACAGGCGTTGTTCGGCCTGCAATTCGCAGACGGCGAGGGCCGCCTTGCTGGTGCTGCTTTTGATGTTTTGCGCCTCGTCGAGCACCAGCAGGTGCCAAGGCTGCGCGCGCAGGTGTTCGAGGTCGCGGGGTACCAGGGCGTAGGTGGTCAGGACCAGGTCGTAGTCGTGCAGCGCGGCAAAATGCTTGCTGCGCCCCGGGCCGTGTAACGCCAGCACGCGCAGTTCGGGGGCGAAGCGTTGGGCTTCGTCGAGCCAGTTCGGTACCAGGCTGGTCGGCATCACAGCCAGGGCCGGGGCGGTCAGGCGCCCGGACTGTTTTTCCAGCAGCAGGTGCGCCAGGGCCTGCAGGGTCTTGCCCAGGCCCATGTCATCGCCGAGGATGCCGCCGGTACCCATTTCGCGCAGGGCCTGCAACCAGTTCAGGCCTTGTTGCTGATAGGGGCGCAGGGTGGCGTTCAGCTGCGTGGGCGGCGCGACCTGCAGGTCGCGCGCATCGCGCAGGCGCTTGCCCAAATCGCGCACATGCGCACCACCTTCCCAGTGCAACGGCAGGTGATCGAGTTCGTTCAGGCGCGCGGCATCTGCACGGTCCAGGCGCAGCGAGGGGCCTGCGGCGTGTTCATGCAGGTACAGTTCGCCAAGGGTGCCCATGACGGCCTTGATGCGGCCGTAGGGCAGGGCGACGCGCAACGCAGGGCTGTCGAGGCGGCCGCGGTTGAGGTCGATCAGCAGGTGTTCGTCATCGCTGCGCCGGGCCAGTTCGGTGGCGCGCAGCAGCTCCGGGTTGCTGCGCAGCAACTGCAGCACGATCGGCAGCAGGCTGTGGCGCTGGCCATCGACCACGATGCCCAGCTCCAGGTCGAACCATTCATGGCCGGGGGCTTCGTCGATGTTGGCGTACCAGTCGTCCACCTCTTGCAGGTTGAAGGCAAAATCACGGTGGATATCGATCACCCAGCCGTCTTCACGCAGGCGGGCCAAGTCGTTGCGGGCAAAGTGCAGCCAGGCCTCGTCATCCGGCAACTGGTGCATCTCGCCGGCGCTGTCGGGCAGGGCTTTGCTCTGCCGGGTGGCGGCCTTGAAGCCCAGGTCGCGCAAGGCTTTGCGCAGTGCCTGCTCGGCTTTGGGCTGGCGGCGAATGCGCTGGCTGGTGGCATCGACCAGGCGGGTCAGTGGCTTGTCGTCGTTGCCGCGGGTGCGCAGGCCATCGTAGTCGAACGACAGCGCGGCACGGTGCTGCATCTGGCGCTGCATGCGGCCAGTCTTGGGCATGTAGGCGCTGAATTCGAGGCTGCCCAAGGTCAGGTGAGGGCGCGGCTGGATGTCATCGATCTGTTCGCTGCGCACGGTTGTGGGGGTCGGCACCTGCCGGTTCAGCGCATTCAAGCGATGGCTCAACGGAATGATCAGGTGCTCGGGAACCGTGGGTGCACTCGCCAACTGACTGGCAATGAACGGGTCAAGGTCATGCAGCAGCTTGCCGGTCTGCCCGTTCTGGGTGTCCACGTAATAGAGTGGGTCGAGCGGCAGTGCCAACCGGTGGGCATGTTCATCATGGTGCCAGGCGCCGCGATAGCTACCGTTGTCCAGTCGCACCCAGCGAAATTCGGCAGGCAGGTCCGGGCCTTGGGCCAGTGGAGCCTGTTGTTCGTCATACAGCAAGCGGCCGGTGGCCAGCGCATACTCATAGAGTTCGGCGCCCTTTTTGCCTTCCAGTCGCGCAATCGGCAGGCTGTAATCCTTGCCGAGGGCATCGATCAGCCGCAGTGCGCGCAAGTCCTCATCGGTCACGTATTTGGGCGTGTAGTAGATGAGCTCGGGCATCGAACTGGGGCGGCCCAGCTTCAAGGTGCCATCGGCCTGCCGGGTGCCTTTGAAGACGCTGAGCATGCATTGGCCATGGTTGTTGCTCACCACGTAGTAGAGTGCGGGGCCTTTTCGCTTGGCAGGCTCCGCAGTGGGTGCGGCTGGTAGTTCCAGCGCCTCCACCCAGTGCGCGAGTTCGGGGGGCAGTTCAAGGGATTGCTGCGCTGACTGCGTGGCAGCAAGGGGCTGGTCTGGCGCGCCTTCGATAAAGTCCGGGCCACGTTCCAGCACATAGAGCGCCGCCGCGCAGTGCTTGCAATTGTCACCGACCGGGCACGAGCACGTTCCCTCGCATTCAAGGCCGTCCTCGGTCATGTCCAGTTCGATGCGTTGGTAGTATTCGCGGCCGCCGGAACCCGCACATTGAGCGCGGATGGTCAGGTCGAGGATCGATACGATCTTGCTCCTGCCATCCTCGGCATAATCCAGGCCGCGCTGCAGGGTTTTGCGGTCAAACGTGAACGTCCACCCGTCATGCTCGCGGACGAAGAACTGCGCATCGCTCTCGCTCACATCACTGCTCCATCATCTCCGGGTCCAGTGCCGGCAGTTTGCGCATCCCGGCCGGGGTCACCTTCAGCAGCACCGCCAGGTGCCCGCCGTCGAGGAAGGTCAGCTGGCCAGCCTTGACGTTGCTGTTGCTCTGCTTGAATTGCTCGCTGCGCAGCACGCTACCGTTGCTGTCGAGCTGGTTGACCCAGAAGTTGGCCTGCACGGCAATGAAGCGGCCTTCGGCGATGCTCAGGTTGCCTTCGATGGGGAAGTGGCCGAACTGCTCTTCACCCTCGCTCAGGGCGATGCGGCTGGGCTCGCTGCCGGCCTGCTGCTGCCAAGCCTTGTGCATGAGCACGGTGTAGTCGGCGGTGGCCTGCAGGCGGGTGACCTCGTCCTCCAGGCCCAGCGGGCGCTCGGCCGCCTTGTCCAGGGGGTTGCCGTCGGCGCGCCAGTTTTCGGGCGCGAACGGGCTGGTGAAGGCGGGCACGCTGTTTTGCCGCACCAGGATCATTTCTACCTGATACACCCCTTCGGCGAAGGCTGTTGGCGCGAACAGCGCCAGCAGCAGGGTCAGGCAACGGATGGCACGCATGGATCTTCCTTAGGCAGGCTGTGGGGTCAGGCGCTCGAACAGCGCCTCAAGGGTGTTGAAACGTTCGTCGGGGCGCTCCATCGGGACCAGGAAGCGGAACTGGGTGGCGCCTTCGAATTTGTAGCGTTTGGGCTGGCCCTGGATCAGCTTGATCAAGGTCAGCGGGTCGACCGGTGTTTCGGCCTCGAACTCGAGTTTGCCGCCGTTGGGGCCGGCATCGACTTTCTTGATGCCGAGCTTTTCCGCCTGCAGTTTGAGTGAGGTCAGGCGCATCAGGTTTTTGGTCGGCTCGGGCAGCAGGCCGAAGCGGTCGATCATCTCGACCTGCAGGTCCTTGAGGCCCTCTTCGTCGGCCGCCGAGGCGATGCGCTTGTAGAGGATCAGCCGTGCATGCACATCGGGCAGGTAGTCTTCGGGGATCAGCGCTGGCAGGCGCAGGTTGATCTCTGGGCCGCCACCGAGCGGTTGCTCCAGGTTCGGCTGGTTGCCCTTGCGGATCGCCTTGACGGCGCGTTCGAGCATTTCCATGTAGAGGGTGAAGCCCACGGCCTGGATCTGCCCGCTCTGGCCTTCGCCAAGCAGTTCGCCGGCGCCGCGGATTTCCAGGTCGTTGGTGGCCAGAACAAAACCGGCCCCCAGGTCCTGGGTATTGGCGATGGCTTCCAGGCGTTTCTCGGCGTCGCTGCTGACCTTCTGCCGTGCCGGGGTCAGCAGGTAGGCGTAGGCCTGGTGGTGGCTGCGCCCGACCCGGCCGCGCAACTGGTGCAGCTGGGCCAGGCCGAACTTGTCGGCACGCTCGATGACGATGGTGTTGGCACTGGGCACGTCGATGCCGGTCTCGATGATGGTCGAGGCGATCAGCACGTTGAAGCGCTTGTGGTAGAAGTCGCTCATCACCTGTTCCAGCTCGCGCTCGCGCATCTGCCCGTGGCCGATACCGATGCGTGCTTCCGGCACCAGTTCGGCGAGGTCTGCGGCGCATTTTTCGATGGTTTTCACATCGTTGTGCAGGTAATACACCTGGCCGCCGCGCAGCAGTTCACGCAGCAGTGCTTCTTTGACCGTGCTGTTGTTGTGCTCCATGACGAAGGTGCGCACCGACAGGCGTCGCGCCGGCGGCGTGGCGATAATCGACAGATCGCGCATGCCGGCCACGGCCATGTTCAGGGTGCGTGGAATCGGCGTGGCGGTCAGGGTGAGGATGTCCACTTCGCTGCGCAGCGCCTTGAGCTGTTCCTTCTGGCGTACGCCAAAGCGGTGCTCTTCGTCGATCACCACCAGGCCCAGGTCCTTGAAGCGGACATCGTCCTGCAGCAGCTTGTGGGTGCCGATGAGGATGTCGATCTTGCCCTCGGCAAGGTCTGCCGCAGCGCTGGCCACTTCCTTGGCCGACTTGAAGCGGCTCATCACTTCGACGGTCACCGGCCAGTCGGCGAAGCGGTCGCGGAAGCTGTTGTAGTGCTGTTGGGCGAGCAGGGTAGTAGGCACCAGTACCGCCACCTGGCGGCCGCTGTGCACGGCGATGAAGGCCGCACGCATGGCCACTTCGGTCTTGCCGAAGCCCACGTCGCCACACACCAGGCGGTCCATCGGCTTGGCCGCGAGCATGTCGGCGCGCACGGCTTCAATGGCGTTTTGCTGGTCGGGGGTTTCCTCGAAGGGGAAGCCGGCACTGAAGGTGGCGTAGTCGGCGGCCGGGTCGGCGAAGGCATAGCCTTTGCGGGCGGCGCGGCGGGCGTAGATGTCGAGCAGTTCGGCAGCGACATCGCGCACCTGTTCGGCGGCCTTGCGCTTGGCCTTCTGCCAGGCCTCGGAGCCGAGCCGGTGCAGCGGCGCCAAGGCGTCGTCGCTGCCGGTGTAGCGGGCAATCAGGTGCAGGTTGGCCACCGGCACGTAAAGCTTGGCGTTCTCGGCGTATTCCAGGGTGAGGAACTCAGCGGCCTGGCCGTCGATCTCCAGGGTCGCCAGGCCCAGGTAGCGGCCCACGCCATGGTCGATGTGCACCACCGGCGCGCCTTCGCGCAGCTCGGTGAGGTTCTTGATCACGGCATCGTTGGCGGCTTCGCCACGTTTGTCGCGGCGCCGGCGCTGCATCACGCGCTGGCCGAACAACGGGCTCTCGGCCACCAGGGCGATGGCCGGGTCGTCCAGCACCAGGCCCTCGTCAAGCGGCGCGACGGTGATCGCCAGGCGCTCGGAGCCGGTGATGAAGTCGGTCCAGCCTTCGACGGTGTGGGGGCGCAGCTTGAGGCGCTCGAGCAATTCCAGCAGCACTTCGCGACGGCCCGCCGATTCTGCGGTGAACAGTACCCGCCCGGGGAACTGGTCGAGGAACCCGGCCAGCGCGGCCAGCGGCTGATTGGCCTTGGCCTCGATGGCAAGGTCCGGCAGGGCGCGTGCCGGGAAGCGCTCACGGCCGGCGCCAGGGTCGACGTCTTCGGCGCTGACCACCACCCGCGGCCATTGCTTGAGCTGGGCGAAACAGTCTTCGACCGGCAGGAACAGTTCGGCAGGCGGCAGCAATGGCCGGCTCAGGTCGCCACGGCGGTCTTCGTAGCGCCCGCGCACGTCGTTCCAGAAGTGCTCGGCCGCCTGCTCGACACCGGGCAGGGAAAACACCTGGGTATCGCTGGGCAGGTAGTCGAACAGGGTCGAGGTTTCTTCGAAGAACAGCGGCAAGTAGTACTCGATGCCGGCCGGGATGATGCCGCTGGCCAGGTCCTGGAAGATCGCGCTGCGCCGGAAGTCGACGTCGAAGCGCTCCCGGAAGCGGGCCTTGAAGCGGGTCACTTCCTCTTTCTGCATCGGGAACTCGCGCGCCGGCAGCAGGCGCACCGAGTCGACCTTGTCGATCGAGCGCTGGGTCTCGGGGTCGAAGGTGCGCAGCGTTTCGATCTCGTCATCGAACAGGTCGATGCGGTAGGGCAATTTGCTGCCCATGGGGTACAGGTCGATGAGGGCGCCGCGCACGGCGAACTCGCCATGCTCGTACACCGTGTCGACGCAGCGGTAGCCGCTGGCTTCGAGGCGCGTGCGCATCTGCTCGACGTCGATGGTCTGGCCGATGTCCAGCACCAGGCTGCTGCCCAGCAGGAAGCGGGTCGGCGCCAGGCGATGCAGGGCGGTGGTGATCGGCACCACTAGGATGCCGTGGCTCAGCTCCGGCAGCCGGTACAGGCTGGCAATACGCTGGGAGATGATGTCCTGGTGTGGCGAGAACAGGTCGTAGGGCAGGGTTTCCCAATCGGGGAAGGGCAGCACCGGCAGGTCTGGGGCAAAGAAGCGCAGCTCCTGTTCCAGACGGTCGGCGGCCTGGCTGTCTGCCGTCAGCAGCAGGGTAAAGCGGCCAGCGCTGCTGGCGGCTTCGGCAATGGCAAGGCTGAGGGCGGCACCGGGCAGGTTGCCCCAGGTTTGTTTGCCGGCCGTGGCCGACAGTTGCGGTAGGCGCAGAACTGACACGGGAGATTGCACTCCAAGCGTTGCGGCAAAGAGACCGATTGTACCGGTGCCGGTGCCCGCTGTCAGGCTCCAAAGGCCATGAACACTGGCTCTGGCTGCCACGACAGGCGCTCATTGCCCGTTCTGCGTTGGGGCGTCATAATGTAGCCCCTTTTTTCTGTCCCTACATGTGGAAGGTTCCCGTGACTCAGAAGCCCGACCAGTGTCTTGGTGAGTGGATTGATCGTGAAGCGTTGGCTGAAGCGATGATCCCGCTTATCGGTCAGCTCTACCGCAACAACAACGTGGTGAGCTCGATTTATGGCCGCAGCCTGATCAACCGTTCGGTTATCTCGATCCTCAAAGCACACCGCTTTGCGCGTCATCGTCAGGCCGACGAGACCGAACTGTCTGTCCACGAGACGTTCCCCCTGCTCAAGGCCATGAGCGAGCTGAAACTGGGCGCCGCTTCGGTCGACCTGGGCAAGCTGGCCAACAAGTTCAAGCTAGAAGGCAACGGCCGCAGCGCCGAGCAGTTCGTGCGTGAAGAACTGGCCGACGTGGTTGGCCAGCAGAACGCTTCGGCGCGTAAAGGCACCGACGTCGTGCTGTACGGTTTTGGCCGTATCGGCCGCCTGCTGGCGCGCATCCTGATCGAGAAGACCGGTGGTGGCGACGGCCTGCGTCTGCGTGCCATCGTCGTGCGCAAAGGCGCCGAGAACGACCTGGTCAAGCGTGCCAGCCTGCTGCGCCGTGACTCGGTGCACGGCCCGTTCGATGGCACCATCACCATCGACGAAGCCAACAACACCATCACCGCCAACGGCAACCTGATCCAGGTTATCTACGCCAAGAGCCCGAGCGAAGTCGACTACACCCAGTACGGTATCGACAACGCGCTGATCGTCGACAACACCGGCGTATGGCGTGATGCCGACGGCCTGGGCCAGCACCTGGCCTGCCCGGGCGCTGCCCGCGTGATCCTCACCGCACCTGGCAAGGGCGCGCTGAAGAACATCGTGCACGGCATCAACCACGGCGAAATCGCTGCTGATGACAAGATCATCTCGGCCGCCTCCTGCACCACCAACGCCATCGTGCCGGTGCTGAAGGCTGTCAACGACCAGTACGGCATCATCAATGGTCACGTCGAAACCGTTCACTCGTTCACCAACGACCAGAACCTGATCGACAACTTCCACAAGGGCAGCCGCCGTGGCCGCGCCGCGCCGCTGAACATGGTCATCACCGAGACCGGTGCCGCCACTGCTGCTGCCAAGGCGCTGCCAGTGCTCAAAGGCAAGCTGACCGGCAACGCCATTCGCGTGCCGACGCCGAACGTCTCGATGGCCATCCTGAACCTGAACCTGGAAAAGGCCACCACCCGCGAAGAGATCAACGAGTACCTGCGCCAGACGGCCATGCACTCGGACCTGCACAAGCAGATCGACTACGTCAGCTCGCAGGAAGTGGTTTCCACCGACTTCGTTGGTTCGCGCCACGCCGGTGTGGTTGATGCCGAAGCCACCATCTGCAACGACAACCGCGTTGTGCTGTACGTCTGGTACGACAACGAATTCGGTTACAGCTGCCAGGTGGTTCGCGTGATGGAAGACATGGCCGGTGTGAACCCGCCAGCGTTTCCGCGCTGATTCGCTTGTAAGGCAATGAAAAAACGGGAACCTTCGGGTTCCCGTTTTTTTGTCCTGACTATTGTGTTGTCCGGGCTTGCCCCGCGAAGAGGCCGGCCCGGATAGTCGAGTAAGCGAATGTGCGTACAGTTCTTCTCCTGGCATTGATGCTCCTCACCGCCTGCAACCAAGGCCCGACCCTGGAGCGCCTGGGCGGCCCTGCCATGGGCAGCAGCTACAGCATCCAGTACGTGCGCGAGCCCGCAGGCCCGCCCCCGGCCCAGGTGCAGGTGGCAGTCGAGGCAATCCTGCAGGAGATCGACCTGCACTACTCGACCTATCGCAGCGATTCCACCGTCAGCCAGTTCAACCAGCTCGCGGCCAACCAGTGCCTGGCGCTGCCGCGCGACATGCTCGACCTGGTCCGTTTCGGCCAGCACCTGGCTGTGCAAAGTGCCGGCGCCTTCGACCTCACTGTCGAGCCCTTGCTCGACCTCTGGGGCTTCGGCCCCCAGGCCCGTCACGAACAGGTGCCCGACCCGCAAGCCCTGGCCCAGGTGCGCCTTCGCGTGGGCTACCAGCACCTGCGCATCGAAGGCCAGGCGCTGTGCAAGAACGCCCCCATCGAGCTGGATTTCAACAGCATCGCCGCCGGCCACGCCGTTGACCTGATCGCCGAGCGCCTGCGCGCCATGGGCATTGCCAGCTTCATCGCCGAAGCCACTGGCGAGCTCAAGGCCGTTGGCCGCAAGCCTGATGGCAGCGCCTGGCGCATCGCCCTGGAGCTGCCCCGTGAAGACCGCCAGATCGCCCGCCAGGTCATCCCGGTGGATGGCCTTTCGGTATCGACCTCGGGTGACTATCGCCATTATTTCGAGGAGAATGGCCGGCGCTATTCGCACACCTTCGATGCCCGCCTCGGGCGCCCGGTCGCGCACGACCTGGCCGCCGTCACCGTGCTCGATGCCTCGGCGCTGCAGGCCGATGGCTACTCGACCCTGCTGCTGATCCTCGGGCCGGAGCGCGGCTGGGATTTCGCCATCAGCCATGACCTTGCCGCTGTGCTGGTGACTCGGGCCGAGGGTGGCTTCGTCTCCCGAACCACCCCTGCGTTCGAGCGGGCAATGAAAGGCGAGTGAAAGCGCAAGGATGGATGATCGCCAGGGAATCGGTGAACCACATGTAGTGCAGGCAAAATTGGCCTACGACGCGACCAAGGGTTAATGTGCGCGGCGTTCACGCTTGATTAGACTGCAACCGAATTTTCTCATGGCGCCCCGGCGACATGATCGCGCCCCGCGAGCCACCGTGACTCGCGGGCCAGTTCTGAAGGAGTACGCATGGCTGTCTACAACTACGACGTAGTGGTGCTGGGTTCCGGCCCGGCCGGAGAAGGCGCGGCAATGAACGCCGCCAAAGCAGGGCGCAAGGTGGCGATGGTCGACAGCCGTCGCCAGGTCGGCGGCAACTGCACCCACTTGGGCACCATCCCGTCCAAGGCACTGCGTCACTCGGTGCGGCAGATCATGCAGTTCAACACCAACCCGATGTTCCGTGCCATCGGCGAGCCCCGCTGGTTCTCCTTCCCGGACGTGCTAAAGAGCGCCGAGAAGGTCATTTCCAAGCAGGTCGCCTCGCGCACCGGCTACTACGCGCGCAACCGTGTCGACCTGTTCTTCGGCACCGGCAGCTTCGCCGACGAGCAGACCGTCGAAGTGGTCTGCCCCAACGGTGTGGTGGAAAAACTAAACGCCAAGCACATCATCATCGCCACCGGCTCGCGCCCTTATCGCCCGGCCGACATCGACTTCCATCACCCACGCGTCTACGACAGCGACACCATCCTCAGCCTCAGCCACACCCCGCGCAAACTGATCGTCTACGGCGCCGGCGTGATCGGCTGCGAGTACGCCTCGATCTTCAGCGGCTTGGGCGTGCTGGTCGAGCTGGTCGATAACCGTGGCCAGTTGCTGAGCTTCCTGGATTCGGAAATTTCCCAGGCGTTGAGCTACCACTTCAGCAACAACAACATCACCGTACGCCACAACGAGGAGTACGAGCGGGTCGAAGGCCTGGACAATGGTGTGGTCCTGCACCTGAAGTCGGGCAAGAAGATCAAGGCCGACGCCTTGCTGTGGTGCAACGGCCGTACCGGCAACACCGACAAGCTGGGCCTGGAAAACATCGGCATCAAGGTCAACAGCCGTGGCCAGATCGAGGTCGACGAGGCCTACCGCACGACCGTGCCGAACATCTACGGCGCCGGTGATGTGATCGGCTGGCCGAGCCTGGCCAGTGCCGCCCACGACCAGGGCCGTTCGGCTGCCGGCAGCATCGTCGACAATGGCAGCTGGCGCTTCGTCAATGACGTGCCGACCGGCATCTACACCATTCCGGAGATCAGCTCGATCGGCAAGAACGAGCAAGAGCTGACCCAGGCCAAGGTGCCGTACGAAGTGGGCAAGGCCTTCTTCAAAGGCATGGCGCGTGCGCAGATCGCTGGCGAGCCGCAGGGCATGCTGAAGATTCTGTTCCACCGTGAAACCCTGGAGATCCTCGGCGTGCACTGCTTCGGCTACCAGGCCTCGGAAATCGTCCACATCGGCCAGGCCATCATGAACCAGCCGGGTGAGCTGAATAACCTGAAGTACTTCGTCAACACCACCTTCAACTACCCGACCATGGCCGAAGCTTATCGGGTAGCTGCCTACGACGGCCTGAACCGGCTTTTTTAAGCGGCTCCGGCCGGTGGCCTGAGCCGGTCGGGGAGACCGATTTCAGCCCTACCCGAGGGTGGTCTTGGCCAAACCGGGAAAGTCTGTAATCAGGCTGTCCACGCCAAAATCAGCGAGCCGGCGCATCAGTGCCGGTTCGTTGACTGTCCACACCGACACGTGCAACCCCTGGCCCTGTGCTTTGAGCAGGCGCTCGGGGGTGCACAGTGTCCAGTTCAATGCCAACAGCTCGCAGCCGTAGTTCTGCGCGACCTTCAGTGGGTCGAGCCAGGCGTATTCGGCCACCAGCCCGCGCGCCACGTCCGGCACCAGCTCCAGGGCAGCACCCAGCACTTCGCGTGAGCTCGAGGTGATGGTGACTTTGTCCAGCAGGCCGTATTGCTGGGCCAGTTCACGAATCGCCAGCACCGTGCTGGCGGCGCGGGTGCGCGAGGCGCTCTTGACCTCCAGCTGCCAATGCTCGAAAGCGCATTTTTCGAACAGTTCTTCCAGTTTCGGGATGGGGCAGGGCTGCACCCAGCCCGGGCCGCCCTTGCGCGCGTCGATCTTGGTGAGGTCGGCCGCCGGCTGCTCGACCACCTTGCCGCGACGGCCGGTGGTGCGTTTGAGGGTCGGGTCGTGGATCACCATCAGTTCGTTGTCGGCCGACAGGTGCAGGTCCAGCTCGCAGCGATTGACGCCGTGGGACAGGCATTGGCGGAAGCTGTTCAGGGTGTTTTCGGGGGCTTCGCCCTTGGCGCCGCGATGGCCGTAGATCAGGGTCACGTTCGTTCCTTCAATTCAAAGGGAAAGGCTCAGGAAGCAGGGTCGTTCTGTTCCAGTTGCTGGCGCCGTTGCTGTTGCTGGCGCTGCAGGATGTAACGGGCCAGCAGTTGGCGCTGGGCGTCGGTCATGTCGATGAATTCGGTGCCGACCTCGAAGCTGCCGTCCGGGCGCGGCTCGCAGTGGCTGACCTTGCCGCGCAGCAGCAGGCCGTGGGCGCGGGGCATCAGCACCATCTTCACCTTGACCCGGGTGCCGGGGGCGATGGGCTGGGCCTGGCTGGACTCGATGCCGCCTTCGGAGATGACCACTGCCTGCGGCTGGCCTATTTCGCCGATGAGGGTCTGCGCGACCACGGCGCTGAGCAGGTCGAGGCGTTTGCTCTGCGCCCGCAGAAACGCCGCGAGGGTGCGGTCTTTGTCACTCAACTGGCGCAGCAGGTGCTGGGCTTCGAAGTCGGACAGGTGCAGCTCGCTGAGCAGGTTGAACAGCGGTGAATCATCCTGCAACACTTCTGGCTCAAGGGCTTCGGCCGCACTCAAGGGGCTGATTTGAAGTGCGATCTGATCTTCGATGCGGTAGTATTCGCGGCGATCTTCTTCGTCTAATGTCGTCATGGCGAACCCATGGTAGCGGCGGTGGTCCGAGTGTAAAGCCGCCGTAAGCGCCTCGCCACAAGGACGTTCCCTTTCATCCGAACAAGCCCCGACATGTTCAGACCTCTTTTCGCATTTATCGGCACGCGTTATACCCGTGCCAAACGTCGCAATCACTTCGTCTCGTTCATTTCCCTGACCTCGATGATCGGCCTCGCCCTGGGCGTGGTGGTGATGATCGTGGTGCTCTCGGTCATGAACGGCTTCGACCACGAGATGCGTACCCGCGTGCTGGGCATGATTCCCCATGCCACGCTCGAGAGCGGCCAGCCGCTTGACGACTGGCCTGCGCTTGCCCAACAAGTAAAGCAGAATCCGCAGGTGGTGGCGGTTGCGCCCTTCACCCAGATGCAGGGCCTGCTGACCCATGACGGCAAGGTGCAGAAGGTGCTGCTCAATGGCATCGACCCGGCGCGCGAACGCGAGGTGTCGATCATCGACAACTTCGTCCAGCAAGGCCGTCTCGACCAGCTGGCGCCGGGCGAGTGGGGCATCATGATCGGCGACAAGGCCGCGGCCAAGCTGGGTGTCGCCATCGGCGACAAGCTGACCTTCGTCGCCCCCGAGGTCAGTGTGACCCCGGCCGGCATGTTCCCACGCATGAAGCGCTTCACCGTGGTCGGTACCTTCCACGTGGGCGCCGGCGAGATCGACGGTTACCTGGGCCTGACCAACATCAACGACCTGTCCCGCCTGCACCGCTGGAAGCCGAACCAGGTGCAGGGCCTGCGCCTGAAGTTCGACGACTTGTTCCAGGCACCGCGCGTGGCCTGGGACATCGCCCAGCACTTGGGTGACCAGGAGTTCTACAGCCGTGACTGGACCCGCACCCATGGCAACCTGTACCAGGCGATCCGCATGGAGAAGGCCATGATCGGCCTGCTGTTGCTGCTGATCGTGGCGGTGGCGGCGTTCAACATCATTTCCACCCTGGTAATGGTGGTCAACGACAAGCGCGGCGACATCGCGATCTTGCGCACCCTTGGCGCCACGCCTGGGCAGATCATGGCCATCTTCATGGTGCAGGGTACGGTGATCGGTGTGATCGGCACCTTGATCGGCGCGGTGGTCGGCATCCTGGCAGCGCTCAACGTGAGCGCGGCGATTGCCGGCATTGAGACGCTGATCGGGCACAAGTTCCTCAACGCCGACGTCTATTTCATCGATTACCTGCCGTCGCAGATCATGGCCAATGACGTGTACATGGTCTGCGCTGCGGCGCTGGTCCTGAGTTTCTTCGCCACCCTGTACCCGGCCTGGCGTGCGGCCCGCACCCAGCCTGCAGAGGCGCTACGTTATGAGTGAGTCGCGCATGAGTGATAAAGCCGTTCTGAGTTGCCGCAACCTGGGCAAGTCCTACGACGAAGGCCCGGAGTCGGTACAGGTGCTGTCGGGCCTGCAGCTGGAGCTGCACCCGGGTGAGCGCGTGGCCATCGTCGGCAGCTCGGGCTCTGGCAAGAGCACCTTGCTCAACCTGCTTGGCGGCCTCGACACGCCCACCCAGGGCAGCGTCTGGCTGGCGGGTGAGGAACTGTCGGCCCTGGGTGAGCGTGCGCGTGGCCTGTTGCGCAACCGGGCACTGGGTTTCGTTTATCAATTCCACCACCTGCTGCCGGAATTCACCGCGCTGGAAAACGTCTGCATGCCGCTGCTGATCGGCCGCACGCCAATCCCGGAAGCCCGTGAGCGCGCTGAGGCGCTGCTCAAGCGGGTCGGCCTGAGCCACCGGCTCACGCACAAGCCGGCCGAGCTGTCCGGCGGCGAGCGCCAGCGTGTGGCGATCGCCCGTGCACTGGTCAACCGCCCGGGCCTGGTGATGCTCGACGAGCCTACCGGCAACCTCGACCACCACACCGCCCAGGGTATTCAGGAATTGATGCAAGAGCTGTCCAGCGCCTCGCGCACGGCGTTCCTGGTGGTAACCCACGACCTCAACCTGGCGCGCCAGATGGACCGCGTGCTTAAACTCGACGACGGTCACCTGGTGGCGATCTGAGCCGCCTGCACGGGGTGGCCTGAGCCGCCCCGCAACTCTTTCATTGGGTGTTTTACATGTTCAGACCCTTGCCCTTGTTCATCGGTGCTCGCTACACCCGTGCCAAGCGCCGCAACCATTTCATCTCGTTCATCTCGATGACTTCGATGATCGGCCTGTCCTTGGGCGTGCTGGCGATGATCGTGGTGCTGTCGGTAATGAACGGCTTCCAGCGTGAAATGAGCTCGCGCATCCTTGGCCTGGTGCCGCATGCCAGCATCCTGGGCGTGCAGCCGCTGGACGACTGGCGCACGGTCGCCGATGCCGCGCTGAAAGACCCGGCAGTGATGGCCGCCGCGCCGATCACCGAGATGGAAGGCATGCTCTCGTACAAGGGCGCGATGCAGCCGATCCAGGTCAGCGGCATCGACCCGGCAGAGGAAGGCAAGGTCTCCATTGTCGGCCAGCATATTGTCCAGGGCCGTTTGCAAGACCTGCAGCCGGGTGAGTTCGGCGTGGTGATCGGTGAGCTGAGTGCGCGCCGTTTCCGCCTGAACACCGGCGACAAGCTGACCCTGATCGTGCCGGAAATCAGCAAGGCACCGGGTGGCATCACCCCGCGCATGCAGCGCCTGACGGTGGTCGGCATCTTCAAGGTTGGCGCCGAGTTGGATGGTTCGCAAGCCTACATTCACGTCGCCGATGCGGGCGAAATGCAGCGCTGGGC
The DNA here is from genome assembly GCF_014269165.1 of Pseudomonas sp. SWRI68. Classification (NCBI taxonomy): domain Bacteria; kingdom Pseudomonadati; phylum Pseudomonadota; class Gammaproteobacteria; order Pseudomonadales; family Pseudomonadaceae; genus Pseudomonas; species Pseudomonas sp. SWRI68. Next base: position 236,915 of record NZ_JABWRU010000009.1, read on the forward strand.
ACCGGGCCAGGTGCAGGGCGTGCGGCTGAAGCTGCATGACCTGTATGCGGCGCCGCAGGTGTCCAAGGCCATCGTCGCGGGCCTGGGCGATGCCTACCGCGCCGATGACTGGTCGCATACCCAGGGCAGCCTGTTCAGCGCCATGAAGATGGAAAAAACCATGATCGGCCTGTTGCTGATGATGATCATCGCGGTCGCGGCGTTCAACATCATTGCCACGCTGGTGATGGTGGTGAACGACAAGGGGCCGGATATCGCCATCCTGCGTACCTTGGGCGCCACGCCTGCGCAGATCATGGGCACGTTCATGGTGCAGGGTAGCTTGATCGGTGTGGTGGGGACGTTGATCGGGGGTGTGCTGGGGGTGATTGCCGCGTTCAATGTCAGCCAGATCGTGGGCTGGCTGGAGCGGGTCAGCGGCCAGCACATCTTCACTTCGGATGTGTACTTCATCAGCAGCCTGCCTTCGCAGTTGCAGTGGGGGGATGTGGCGATGATCTGTGCGGCGGGGTTGGTGATGAGCTTTTTGGCGACTATTTACCCGGCTTATCGGGCATCGCAGGTGCAGCCGGCGATTGGCTTGGCGGTTTGAGGGCTGTTTGAGCGTTTGGGGGCGCATTGCGCCCTCGGTCACCGACCTTCAGGCAGCTCAATCACAAAGCGCGTCCAGCCGTTTTCACTCGTCGCAGAAATGCTGCCGCCATGGGCTTGCACGATCGAGCGGGTAATCGCCAAGCCTAAACCTGCATGCTCGCTACTGCCTTCCCGTCGCGCCGGGTCCACCCGGTAGAACCGATCGAACAAGCGTGGCAATGCACCCGGTTCGATTGCAGCCCCGGTATTGGCCACGCATATCCGTGAACCAGGCCCCAACGTCACCTGTACCTGCCCACCCGGCGGGGTAAAGCGCAAGGCGTTGTCGAGCAGATTGGACAGTGCCCGGCGCAGCATATGGCGGTCCCCCTGCAGCAGCAATTGGCCTTCGCGCAACAGCCTTACATCAGAGTCTTCGGCCAGCGGGGCATAGAACTCCAGCAACGCATCCACATCCTCGTGCAAGGCCAGCGCAGCCTGACCGGGCACCAGCAGGCCGTGGTCGGCTTTGGCCAGGTACAGCATGTCGTTGATCATCTGTGCCATCCATTGCAGCTCCTCCAGGTTGCCATGCAGCGCCTCGCGGTACTCTTCGAGGCTGCGCGGGCGGGTGAGGGTGACCTGGGTGTGGGTCAGCAGGTTGGACAGCGGCGTGCGCAGTTCGTGGGCGATATCGGCCGAGAACGCCGACAGGCGCTGGAAGGCATCGTCCAGGCGTTGCAGCATGGCATTCACGGTGGTGGCCAGTTCGGCCAGTTCTTCCGGCATCTGCGCCACTGGCAAACGGGTGGTCAGCGAGCGTGCCGACACACTGGCGGCGACCTGGCCCATCTGCCGCAGGGGCCGTAGCCCGCGGCGTACGGCCCAGGCACCGAGCAGCGCCGTAGCCAGGGCCGAGAGGCCGACGGTAAGCCAGATCAAGCGCTGCATACCCTGCAGAAAATGTTGATGGTGGGTGATGTCGAGGTACAGCGTCAGCTGCGCGGATTGCGGGTCGGCCGGCTTCAGGGGCATGGCCAGGCTGCGGTAGTCGGTGCCGTCCGTGTGCAAGGTCGCAAGCCCGGAGGGCGGCGTGGTGTTGGGCAACTGCGTGCGGCTGTCGAACCACGGTGTGCCGTCTTTACCGCTGATGCGCAGGGCCAGGTCAGCCTGGTGGCTGAGCTCATCGCGCAGGGCCGGGAGCCGGGCCGCAAGCTCGGCGGGTGTGGCGACACCGGCGAGTTGCGTGCGAAACAGCGACAAGCGTGATTCGAGCAGTTGTTGGTCCAGCTCGATGAAGTGCTGTTCGCTGGCACGGTTGAACAGGATGCCGGCACCCAGCGAAACAGCAGCCGTGCAGGCCGCGAACAACAGCGCCAGGCGGCTGCCGAGGGAAAGCCTGCGCATCAATCTTGACGTTCCTCCAGTACATAACCCATGCCGCGCACCGTGTGGATCAGCTTGTTGGCGTGCGGGTCGTCGATCTTCAGGCGCAGGCGGCGAATCGCCACTTCGATGACATTGGTGTCGCTGTCGAAATTCATGTCCCAGACTTGCGAGGCAATCAGTGACTTGGGCAACACCTCACCCTGGCGCCGCAGCAGCAGTTCGAGCAGGGCGAACTCTTTGGCGGTGAGGTCGATGCGCTGGCCGGCACGCTCGGCACGGCGGCGGATCAGGTCCAGGCGCAGGTCGGCCAGGCTCAAGGTGGTGTCCAGGCTGGGGCTGGCGCCGCGGCGCAGCAGGCTGCGTACCCGTGCCAGCAGTTCGGAGAAGGCGAACGGCTTGACCAGGTAATCATCCGCGCCCAGCTCCAGGCCGTGCACGCGGTCCTCGACGGCATCGCGGGCGGTGAGGAACAGCACAGGTGTGTCCAGGCCGGCCTGGCGCACGGCTTGCAGAATCTGCCAGCCGTTGCGGCCAGGCAGCATGACATCGAGGATCAACAAGTCGTGATCGCCGCTTAGCGCCAGGTGCTGGCCGGTTTCGCCATCGGCCGCCAGTTCGGTGGCAAAGCCTGCTTCGCTCAGGCCTTGGCTGAGGTACTGGCCGGTGCGGGCCTGGTCTTCGACGATCAACAGTTTCATGCGGTGTCCACACTATCGGAGGCAGCCCTGTGCGGGCGGTGTGATGACTGAAATGATACGTGACTATATCAAGGGCCGCCCACGCGCCGCCCAAGCTGACAAAGTTGTAATCTTCCTGTCAGGTAGTTGCCAGCCGGCCTTTTCTAAAGTGGCCTTATCCCCGCTGTAAGCTTTGGAGTCATCATGAAACACCTGTTCATCGCCGCCGCCCTTGCTCTGGTGAGCCTGCCCGCCCTGGCTGACGGTGGCAAAAGCTTCGCCTTCGGCGAGCCGGCCCCGGCGGCCAAGGCTACCCGCACGGTCGAGGTCGTGCTCAAGGACATCGCGTTCGAGCCCAAGCGCCTGCACGCCAAAGCCGGCGAAACCGTGCGTTTTGTCTTGATCAACGAAGGCAAGTTGCCCCACGAGTTCAACCTGGGCGACAAGGCCATGCACGCGGAGCACCAGAAGCAGATGGTCGCCATGCAGGGCAAGCTGTTTACCGCAGGCATGCACCACGAGGGCATGGGCCACGGCCAGATGGACCACGCAGACCATGGCCATGACGCGGGCAACACCGTGCTGGTGCAACCGGGCCAACGTGCCGAGTTGACCTGGACCTTCCGCCAGTCGGCGCCCATCGAGTTCGCCTGCAACGTGCCGGGGCACTACCAGGCCGGCATGGTCGGGCCGCTGACCATCGAGTGACTTGCCCTGCAAGGCGGGCGGTAAAAACGGTAGACTAGGGGTATTTCGAACCTTCAGGTCAGTTTCCATGCATCCCGCCGCCGAACACTCCCCGCTGGGCAAGTCCAGCGAATACATCGCTACCTACTCCCCTGAGCTGCTGTTCCCGATCCCGCGTACTGCCAAGTGGGCCGAGCTGGGCGTCACTGCCCAGACCCTGCCATGGCAGGGCGTGGACTACTGGAACTGCTTCGAGTTGTCGTGGCTGTTGCCCTCGGGCAAGCCGGTGGTAGCGATCGGTGAGTTCGCCATCCCTGCCGATTCGCCGAACATCATCGAGTCCAAGTCGTTCAAGTTGTACCTGAACTCGCTGAACCAGACGGTGTTCGCCGCGATTGGCGAGCTGCAGGCTTGCATGGAGAAGGACTTGTCGGCAGCCGCTGGCAAGCCGGTCAGCGTCAAGGTTCGCACCTTGGCTGAAGTCGAGGCCCAGGGGGTGGTGGCGTTGCCGGGGCAGTGCATCGATGCACTGGATGTGGCCATCAGCAACTATGAACAGCCGCAACCGGAGCTGCTGCGCTGCAACCCGGAGCGTGTGGTGGAAGAGACCGTACACAGCCATTTGCTCAAATCCAACTGCCCGGTCACCGGTCAACCGGACTGGGGGAGCGTCGTGGTCGAGTACAAGGGCAGGGCGCTGGACCATGCCAGCCTGCTGACTTACCTGATCAGCTTCCGTCAGCATGCCGACTTCCATGAACAGTGCGTGGAGCGGATCTACCTGGACTTGAAGAACCTGCTGCAGCCTGAGCATTTGACGGTGTATGCGCGGTATGTGCGACGAGGGGGGCTGGATATCAACCCGTATCGTAGCACCGGGGCGATCAGCCCGAATAACGTGCGCCTGGTGCGTCAGTAATTCTGACATGACGGGGCCGTTTCTCGGCCCATTCGCGGGGCAAGCCCGCTCCCACAGGTACCGCGCTGCCCTCAAGTACAGCCAATAGCCTGTGGGAGCGGGCTTGCCCCGCGAATGGGCCGAGAAACGGCCCTTGCTATTTCAGATCCCCATGCTGTGCAGCGAATTGGCAATGCTGCGCAGGGTAGCGGTCAAGTCGGGGTGATCAGCCTCGAAGCGTTCAATCGCCAGGTTCACCCCATCCACCAGGTTGTTGTCCGGCGTGGCTTCTTCAAGCTTCAGTTGCGCTTCTATCTGTCTGGCTTCCTCATGCAGGGCGGCCAGCTCTTCTTCCGAAAGCGGTACGTTCCGGTCCAGTTGCTCGCGCAAGCTGTTCAGACGCTCTTGCAATTCGCGGGCAGGCATTGGCTTTTCTCCATCAATGGCTTGGCAAGGCATGGACCTCAGCGAAGCGGCAAAGGTTCTGGCCTGCTTTCAATGTAATCCACTTGCAGCCGCTTTGCATGATCCGCATCAAAGGTGCTGTATCAGGGTTTTTCACCCTTGCGGCGCCGTTGGGCAATGTCCTGCAGGCAGGTGTCCAGCGCTTCGAGGTGATCTATCACCGAGTGCACGCCCAGGCTGAACAGTTCGAGTGTGGCCTTGCCGCGGGCCAGGTCCCGCTCCTGTTGGCTCATGGCTTGCCAATGGCGGGAACTGAGGTCGCAATAAGGGCTGCAGGCGGCCAGGCCCACGGTCCACAACCCGGCGTTCAGGCCCGATTGCAATAGCGCCGGTTCGCCACTGACCAGTACGCAGCCATCCAGGCGCGCGCTGTCCAGCGCCATCAGTGCCTGCCAGCAGGCGTTCGGTGCCGGCCAGCGCACACCATTAACCGAATGCCCCGGCAACCAGTCGGGCAGCACGTTGGCCAGGCGTTTGCCTTGCGTGGCACTCAGGTCGTCCAGCCAGATGCAGGGCACCTGGCGCTGGCGCAGGCTGGCGAGTGTTGCCAGGGCGCCGGGCGCGGGCAGCGGGTTGCCGTTCGCCCCCTGGACCAGGCAGCCACGCAGGCCGAACAGCACAGCAGTGAAGGCGGATGCATCGTGCATGGCAACTTCCCTGAAATAGTCCGCAGGCTATGCCGCTATTGTTACTGGGCGATGACGGTGCAACATGCGCTCACAAAATCTTGAGCAAAAATGTGTAATGCTGGTGATCAGCCCGTAAGCCCTTATACTTGCGCCTTACCAGCAGCGCGCCCGGTGCGGCTGCGGCCAAGAAATTCGATGGAGAGACATCTATGCGTAGGATCGGTGCCGGTGTGATCGAGCGAGTCACCCAGGCCTGTGTCTGCGCCAGCTTGCTGCTGGCGCCCGTGGCGGCTACCCAGGCGGCCACCGAGGACGACCCGTGGGAGGCGGTCAACCGACCGATCTTCAGGTTCAACGATACCGTCGACACCTATGCCCTCAAGCCATTGGCCAAGGGCTACGAGGCGGTGACGCCGCAATTCCTCGAAGACGGCATCCACAATGTCTTCCGCAACCTGGGCGACGTGACCAACCTGGTCAACAACGTGCTGCAGCTCAAGCCGCATGCGGCAGGGGTGGACACCGCACGCTTGATCGTCAACACCACGTTCGGCATCGGTGGCTTCTTCGACGTCGGCACCAAGATGGGCCTGCAGCGCAGCGACGAGGACTTTGGCCAGACCCTGGGCTACTGGGGTGTGGGCAGCGGCCCTTACGTAGTCATCCCGTTGCTGGGCCCAAGCACCGTGCGTGATGGCCTGGCCAAGTACCCTGACAGCTACACCAAGCCCTACCGCTATATCGACCATGTGCCGACGCGCAACTCGATCTTTGCACTGGACGTGATCGATACCCGCGCCAGCCTGCTGCCGGCGGAAAAACTGATTCAGGGCGACAAGTACATCTTCATTCGCAACGCCTACCTGCAGAACCGCGAGTTCAAGGTCAAGGACGGCGAAGTCGAAGACGACTTCTGATTCTTGAACAAGGGGCTGCCCTGCAGCCCCCGCGTCAATGCATGGCCAGGATGCGCAGGCCTAACTTCTGCTGCCCATCGGGCTGATCGGCGATCCACACCACCTCGGTGCTGGCGTGCAAGCCCTTGAGCGCCGGGTGATCGGAATCGATCCGCACCTCAAGCGTATCCCCCACCTGAAAGCGCTGCGGCGCCTGCACCTGCATGCCCCCGCTGGACAGGTCCAGGCACACCGCCGCAATCACCTGGCCTTCGTGCAGCAGGCTCACCTCGGTATCGATGCGCATGCGGATGAAATCGCGTTTTTCGCTGTGGTTGGAGGGCGTCTGAGGCATGCTGCATCCTTCCCTTTGGGTTGCACGGGTCGGCTTTCTTATAACTCCCGGTGATTTGGCCTGTAAAGAGCAGCGAGGTCGACCCTCGTACGCTTGAAACGCCTGGCGGATGGGAGTACCGTCTGCGCCTTACAGGGTAGCGCTGATAGTTGCCGGGCGGGTCTTCTTGTCCTACAACTCAAGTAGAGTGTTACCACAGAGTATTCCCGTAGCTGGCCGTCAGCTTTGCCGACACCGCTGCACCAACCCAAATCGGCGCCGTTCGCCCACATGCAGAAAACCAGTGCAACGCTGTTGATCATCGATGACGACGACGTGGTCCGTGCGAGCCTCGCCGCCTATCTTGAAGACAGTGGTTTCAGCGTCCTCCAGGCCGGTAATGGCCAGCAGGGGCTTCAGGTCTTCGAAGAACACCAGCCCGACCTCGTGATCTGCGATCTGCGCATGCCGCAGATGGGCGGGCTCGAACTGATCCGCCAGATCAGCGAGCGCGCGCCGCAATTGCCGGTGATCGTGGTGTCCGGTGCCGGCGTCATGAGCGATGCGGTCGAGGCCTTGCGCCTGGGCGCTGCCGACTACCTGATCAAGCCGCTGGAAGACCTTGCCGTGCTCGAGCATTCGGTGCGCCGGGCGCTCGACCGTTCGCGCCTGGTGCTGGAAAACCAGCGCTACCGCGACAAGCTCGAAGCGGCCAACCGTGAGCTTGAAGCCAGCCTGCACCTGCTGCAGGAGGACCAGACCGCCGGTCGGCAGGTGCAGATGAACATGCTGCCGGAAAGCCCCTGGGTAGCCGGCGAGTTTGCGTTCGAGCACCAGATCATCCCGTCGCTGTACCTGTCGGGTGACTTCGCCGACTACTTCCGTGTGGATGACCGCCGCATCGCCTTCTACCTCGCCGATGTCTCCGGGCATGGCGCGTCGTCGGCCTTCGTCACGGTGCTGCTCAAGTTCATGACCACGCGCCTGTTGTTCGAATTCAAGCGCGGCAGCAAGATGCGCGAGTTCAAGCCTTCGCAAGTGCTCAGCCACATCAACCGCGGGCTGATCAACTGCAAGCTGGGCAAGCATGTGACCATGGTCGGCGGTGTGATCGACGAAGACACCGGCCTGTTGACCTATGCCGTGGGCGGCCACTTGCCGCTGCCGGTGCTGTACACCCCGGGCAGTACCCGCTACCTGGAAGGCCGCGGCCTGCCGGTGGGGTTGTTCGACGAGGCCAGTTACCAGGACCTGGTGGTGGAGCTGCCGCCTGTGTTCAGCCTCAGCTTGATGTCCGATGGCATTCTGGACCTTTTGCCGGGTGACACGCTCAAAGATAAAGAAGCCGCCTTGCCAGAAATCGTCAAGGCAGCGGGTGGCAGCCTGGATGGGCTGCGCCAACGATTTGGATTGGCTACGCTTGGGGAGATGCCGGATGATATCGCCCTATTGGTGTTGAGCAGGAACCTTCAATGAGTACCGGTAGAATTCAGTTCGCCGAGCAAAGCGGTACCTTTGTACTGAAATTCGTCGGTGAAGTGCGCCTGACCTTGTGTTCGGCGCTGGATGCGACGATCGAGAAAATCTTCACTGCGCTGAATTTTTCGGCCATCGTCATCGACTTGACTGAAACCGAGAGCATCGACAGCACCACCTTGGGCTTGCTGGCCAAGTTGTCGATCCTGTCGCGCCAGAAGGTTGGGCTGCTGCCGACCGTGGTCACCACCAACCCGGATATTTCCCGGTTGCTGCAGTCGATGGGCTTCGATCAGGTGTTCAACATCGTCGATCGTCCGATACCGTGCCCGGAGTGCCTGACCGACCTGCCGTCGCAGGACCAGAACGAAGAGGTGGTGCGGTCAAAGGTGCTGGAGGCGCACAAGATCCTGATGGGCTTGAATGACTCCAACCGTGAAGCCTTCCATGACCTGGTGAATGCGCTAGAGCGCACCTGATTCATTGCCTTTACCGGCCCGTGGCAGCGGGCTTACCCCGCCAAGAGGTCGGTAAAGGTTAAAACCATCGCTCATTCCGGCGCAACGAACTCTGTCACTTCCCGCCCACCGGCATCCAGCTGAAACACCCGCGCCGGCCGCCCTTGCTCATCAAAGAACACCTGCCCCAACCCCGCACCATTCCACAGCCGTTCCCCCGCCTTGCTATGGCTGGGCGTACGCGGCACCACCTCCATCTCCCGCCGCTTGGTAAACCAGTTGAGCGGCGAGCGTGGTGAATACAGCCAACGGTTCAGCCGGTCGAGCACATCGAGCAGGCGCCTGGGGAACTCGTTCTTGATGCCGCTGCTGGTGATCTGCCACAAGTGCGGGCTGCGCTGGCGATGGCGAATCAGTACTTCATACACGAATGAATAATGCACGTCGCCGGAGAGCACCACGTAATGCCCCGGCGTGCGCGAGTGGCGGAAGATATTCAAAATTACCTGCGCCGCGCCGCGGTGTGCCATCCAGTTCTCGGCATCCACCAGCAACGGGTAGCCCAGCCAACTGAACACCTTCTGCACGGTTTCGATCAGTTTTACCCCGAAGATCGGCGCGGGTGACACGATAATCGCCGAGGGATGATCGAGCAGCGCCTGCTGTAGCTCGCTCAACGCTTCCCAGTCGAGCAGGCCGGATGGCTTGGCCAGGCTGCTTTCGCTGCGCCAGCGGCGGGTGCGGGTGTCGAGCACCAGCAACGGCGGGTTGCTGGGCAAGCTGTACTGCCAGCCCTGGAACTGCAACGCTTCGCCGATCAGTTCGTCCTGTGCCTGGCTGTCTAGCGTTGTACCTGTCAGCACCTGGCAGCGCTCGACCAGCCCCGCGCAGCCATCCGGGTCGTTGCCCCAGCCCTGGCACAGCAAGTAGCCAAGCAACGCGTTGCCGATGATGCGCCGTGAGAAGGGGTGGCCATAGGCGGTTTCTTCCCACTGTGCCGAGAGGTTCCAGTCGTCGGTGATGTCGTGGTCATCGAAGATCATCAGGCACGGCAGGTGGGCCATTACCCGTGCCACCTGGCCCAGGTTGCTGGCGAAGGCCTCGATCAGTGGCAGCTCTTGCCGATACCGCGCCTGGCGCTCATCAGTGAGCCCGGCGGGCATGTCCAGGTTCACCAGGCGCCAAGGCTCGGGTGACCATACCAGCAGGTACATGGCCATGACTTCAGCGAAGGTGACCAGGTGGTTGTCGGCATTGCTTGACGAGAAGATCGGCTTGCGTTTGCCGCCGAAAAAGCGCTCGCGCAGGCTTTCGTTCTGTTCTTGGGCCGGCAGCAGGTCTGCACGGTGGTAATAGCTGGCCGGGTGCTGGTACAGCGCTGTGCTGTCGGCCACCACCGCACCATCGAGCTGTTCGTCGAACAGCCCCAGGCGCTCGATCAAGCTATGGATGGCCCGCAGCATGGGGCCGGCAACATCGTCGGCATACACCTGGTCACCGCTCATCAGCAGCACGGCAGGGCGCTGTTCGGGCTGTTCGCACTGTGCCAGCAAACGGTCGGCGCAGAGCAGGCCATCCGCGGCAGGGTGGTGCGGCTTGCGACAAGAACCATGCAATAAATGGTCGAGGCGGTCCCGCAGCACAAAGCTTGGGCGCTGGCAGCCTGGGTAGAGCAGGTGGGGTGCCCACTCGGCGATGCCCTGGCCATCGATGCGCAAGTCATAGCCCAGCGCCTGGTTGCAAGGGAGGGGCTGGTCGAAGTGGATATCCAGCAAGTGGATAAACGCGTGCTGGCCTATCGGGATAACCTGGCAAGTGGCGTTGGCTGTACGCGCTGCGCCGTCCAGGGTGAATTCGGGTTGCAAGGGTTGCGTGGCGACCAGCCAGATGGCCAGGCGCTGGGGCTCTAGCCGGCGCAGTACCGGGCCGGCAAGAACGAGGGGTAGGGATGAGGTCATCAACAGCTCTGTTGGCTAGACAGCCCATCCACCCGTGCAGCGACAGCACTGCACCAGTGGCAGCGGGCTTGCCCGCGAATAGGCCATCGAATTCAAAATACCTCTGAAGCCTGGCGCTATTCAGCGCCAAACCAAAAACGGGCGGAAAATGCTGAGCATTTCCCGCCCGTCAGGCAAACCTAATATGTATCAGGCTTTTTCAGCCATCAGTTTCTCCAGCTTCTCCTGATCGCGGGCAAACTGGCGAATACCCTCGGCCAGCTTCTCGGTGCCCATGGCATCTTCGTTCATCGCCCAGCGGAACTGGCTCTCGCTCAACACCTGCTTGGCCTCGCCAGCGTTGCCCGGTTTGAGCACGCGCGGCAGCTCGCCCTGATCATCGCTCAGTTGCTGCAGCAGCTCGGGGCTGATGGTCAGGCGATCGCAGCCTGCCAACTGCTCGATCTGGCTGATGTTGCGGAAGCTGGCGCCCATGACCACGGTGTCGTAGCCATTGGTCTTGTAGTAGTCGTAGATGCGCGTTACCGATTGCACGCCCGGGTCCTCGGCGCCCACGTACTCCTTGCCAGTGTTTTTCTTGTACCAGTCGTAGATACGGCCCACGAACGGCGAAATCAGGAACACCCCGGCATCGGCGCAGGCCTGAGCCTGGGCGAAGGAGAACAGCAGGGTGAGGTTGGTCTGGATGCCTTCCTTCTCCAGCTTCTCGGCGGCGCGGATGCCTTCCCAGGTGGAGGCCAGCTTGATCAGCACGCGGTCTTTGCCGACCCCGGCTTTGTCGTACAGCGCGATCAACTGACGGGCCTTGGCCAGCAGGGCCGGTTCATCGAACGACAGGCGGGCATCCACTTCGGTGGAGATTCGCCCAGGGATGGCCTTCAGAATGCCCGAACCCACCGCCACCGCGAACTTGTCGCAGGCCAGGTCCACATCGCCGTTGGCATCGCCCTTCACCTGCTTGAGCAGTTCCGCATAGCCGGGCATGGCAGCCGCCTTGAGCAGCAGCGACGGGTTGGTGGTGGCATCGACCGGTTTCAGGCGGGTGATGGCGTCCAGGTCCCCGGTGTCGGCGACCACGGTGGTGAACTGTTTGAGTTGTTCCAGCTTGGAGGTCATGGGCGTGCTCTGTCCTGTGCAATGACTCGACATTACCCGAGCCCCGGCGGCCGCTCAAGGCCCGTCGAAGCCGGGCGTGCAAAGCGGCCTTGCCGGGGCGTCGGGCCGGTCGGAAAGGGCTGCGAAAGGTGATGATTCGAGTCCCCTCCCGCCGCGAGGTTCCCAAGTCTGCTGGACTATCTGCTTTTCAGCGCTTCGCCCAAGGTGCCGGATTCCCCTTCCTGGAGCCGTTTGCCGTCGGGCATGATGATTTCCAGCGTGGTCCCCGCAGGCCGAGGTGCTGGTTGTGCCGCCCGCGCCTGCGCCTTCCTCGCTTCAACCCTGCGCTCGATCATGGTCGGGTACTGCGAGGCCACCAACAGGATGATGGCGACCGGAGCAAAAATCGCCAGTGCCACACCCCAAGTGCCCTGGGAGCGCGTGCGCCTTTTCAACGCCCCTCCATCAGTTCCGCCGCTTGATCAAACACCGCCAACGGCTCGGCCGCCTTGTGAATATCCGCCGACAGCAACTGCCGGAACCGCCGAGCGCCCTTGAACCCCTGGGCCAGCCCCAGAATATGCCGGGTGATGTGGTGCATTGCCCCACCACTGTCCATATGCGCCACGATATAAGGCCGCAGCAGCGCCAACGCCTCGCTGCGGCTGACCACCGGCGCCTCGCTGCCAAACAGTTGCTGGTCGACATCGGCCAGCAGGTAAGGGTTGTGGTACGCCTCACGCCCCAGCATCACCCCGTCGAACGTTTCAAGGTGCGCCTGGCATTGCGCCAAGGTCTTGATCCCCCCGTTGAGCACAAACTCCAAGTCCGGGAAGTCCGCCTTCAACTGTGCCGCCACGTCATAGCGCAACGGCGGCACCTCACGGTTCTCCTTGGGCGACAGCCCCTCAAGAATCGCGATCCGCGCATGCACGGTAAAACTCCGGCACCCGGCCTCACGCACCTGGCCGACGAAGTCGCACAGCTCGGCATAGCTGTCACGGCCATTGATGCCGATGCGGTGCTTCACCGTCACCGGCGTCGAAACCGCATCCCGCATGGCCTTCACGCAATCGGCCACCAGCGCCGGGTGGGCCATCAGGCAGGCGCCGATCATGTTGTTCTGCACCCGGTCGCTCGGGCAGCCGACGTTGAGGTTGACCTCGTCGTAACCGGCCTCTTCGGCCAAGCGCGCGCAGGCCGCCAGGTCAGCCGGCACGCTACCACCCAGTTGCAGGGCCAACGGGTGCTCGGACACGTCGTGACGGAGGAAACGGTTGGCGTCGTTGTGCAGCAGGGCGCCGGTGGTGACCATTTCGGTGTAGAGCAGGGTGTGCTTGGAGAGCAGGCGCAGGAAGAAGCGGCAGTGGCGGTCTGTCCAGTCCATCATCGGTGCAACGCTGAAGCGGCGTGACGGCTCAGGGCGCGTGGTTTGTGGCTTTGAAGCTGATTCTAGGGGCATTCTGGTCTACGCATTTTGTACCATTTTTCGGGGTTTTTGGGCGTTTTTGGTGTGACGGTGGTGCGATGTACCACCACCAGCCACGCTTGTACCACCGGAAATCATGGCAACGATTAGAGCAAGGAAAAAGGCCGATGGAACGGTTAGCTATACCGTCCAGATCCGCCTCAAGAAAAAGGGTGTCATAGTCTACCAAGAAGCCCAGACGTTCGCCCGAAAGCAGGCAGCTCAGGCCTGGGCGAAGCGACGAGAGACAGAGTTGGCAGAGCCGGGCGCGATCGAGCGGGCCAACCGTGGTGGGCATGCAGTCAAGGACATGATTGATCGCTATCTGGTGGAAGCCGAGAAAGCCCGACCGCTGGGTAAGACGAAGAGGCAGACCCTCTTGGCTATCAAGAACAGTTACCTCGGGGAAGTGGTCGACTCAGACATATCTCAGCAGGTGCTGGTGGACTATGCCCTCTGGCGTATGAGCCCTGAAGGCGGTGGTATCAAGCCGCAGACAGCCGGCAATGATCTGGCTCACCTTGGGTCAGTGTTGTCGCTGGCCAGGGCGGCGTGGGGGTACGAGATAAACGTGTCCGCTCCATGAAGCCCACATTCCAAGCGACTACCTGAAGCCCGATGCTGCGCTCCCGATTTCTTTCTGGAGCCAGTCCGCCATGATGCGTCCCGACAGCAAAGTCGA
>NZ_JABWRU010000090.1:0-244 GCF_014269165.1 Pseudomonas sp. SWRI68
GGGGGAAGTTTTGAAACGTTCGGCTTCGAGGCGCTTGAGCCAAAGGCAGAAGCCGTTGCGCTCCCAGTACAACACCTTGATGCGGTTACGGGCTTTATTGAGGAAGACGAACAGTACGGGGTCGAACACGGCGACTTTGATGTCCAGCTCGACCAGGGCGGTGAGGCCGTCGATGGATTTTCGAAAATCCACAGGCTTGGGGTAGAGGTAAACCTTTTCGACTTTGCTGTCGGGACGCATCATG
>NZ_JABWRU010000091.1:0-232 GCF_014269165.1 Pseudomonas sp. SWRI68
GGTTTCGGTCGCGGAAAACGTTAAACCGACCTTCACCGTTCACATCAACGCTGCCCTGGACCACGACCTTGTCGTGACCCTGAGCAACAACGAAGTTGTGACCATCAAGGCTGGCGAAACTAGTGCGCCGTACAGCCATGCTGCGCAAGGCGACGACGTCTATAAGGACGCCGGTGAAATCAGCCTGGGTATCAAGTCGGCAGCAGACATCGATGGCCGCGCCTTCGAAAAC
>NZ_JABWRU010000092.1:0-230 GCF_014269165.1 Pseudomonas sp. SWRI68
TGACCAACAAAGACGGTCTGCCGATCGACAACCACGCGCCGTTGTACTTCACCCTGAGTGACGGCAAAACAGTCATTACCGTACCGGCCAACAGCACCAGCGGTTTCACTACCGTGACTGCGCCTGACAACGTTTACGTTGGGACCAACGCGCCGGTAGAGCAGAGCCTGCAAGCAGTCAGCGGCGCTGATGCTTGGAAGTTCGAAAACCTGGTTCTGGACAAGACCCCG
>NZ_JABWRU010000093.1:0-224 GCF_014269165.1 Pseudomonas sp. SWRI68
CGGTCTTTTCTGCGGTTATTTCACTTTAATGAACATTAAGGGTTGACGCGATTTCGAATCCCCTTATAATGCGCCCCACTTCCAGCGTAGTCGGAACGAAAAACTCCTTGATTTTCAACGAGTTAAATAGTCAAGACGAAGTTTGAAGTGCTCCGATCGAAAGATCGTCAGCGGTTAAGATGGTGGTTGACAGCGCTTCTAAACGCTGTATGATTCGCCTCCCG
>NZ_JABWRU010000094.1:0-223 GCF_014269165.1 Pseudomonas sp. SWRI68
GGCACGGCCGTCGATGTCTGCTGCCGACTTGATACCCAGGCTGATTTCACCGGCGTCCTTATAGACGTCGTCGCCTTGCGCAGCATGGCTGTACGGCGCGCTGGTTTCGCCGGCCTTGATGGTCACAACTTCGTTGTTGCTCAGGGTCACGACAAGGTCGTGGTCCAGGGCAGCGTTGATGTGAACGGTGAAGGTCGGTTTAACGTTTTCCGCGACCGAAACC
>NZ_JABWRU010000095.1:0-223 GCF_014269165.1 Pseudomonas sp. SWRI68
GGCTTCGAGGCGCTTGAGCCAAAGGCAGAAGCCGTTGCGCTCCCAGTACAACACCTTGATGCGGTTACGGGCTTTATTGAGGAAGACGAAAAGTACGGGGTCGAACACGGCAACTTTGATGTCCAGCTCGACCAGGGCGGTGAGGCCGTCGATGGATTTTCGAAAATCCACAGGCTTGGGGTAGAGGTAAACCTTTTCGACTTTGCTGTCGGGACGCATCATG
>NZ_JABWRU010000096.1:0-223 GCF_014269165.1 Pseudomonas sp. SWRI68
AGTCACCATTACTGCCGACCAGGTTTCGGTCGCTGAAAACGTTAAACCGACCTTCACCGTCCACATCAATACTGCCCTGGACCACGACCTTGTCGTGACCCTGAGCAACAATGAAGTTGTGACCATCAAGGCTGGCGAAACCAGCGCACCGTACGCTCACGACGCGCAGGGCGACGACGTTTACAAAGATGCCGGTGAGATCAACCTGGGTATCAAGTCGGCA
>NZ_JABWRU010000097.1:0-216 GCF_014269165.1 Pseudomonas sp. SWRI68
GCTGACCAACAAAGACGGTCTGCCGATCGATAAACACTCGGCCCTGACTTTCACCCTGAGCGACGGCACCACCGTCATTACTGTGCCGGCCAACAGCACCTCGGGCTTCGTCACCGTTACTGCGCCTGACAACGTCTACACCGGTACCAACGACCCAGTGATCAAGTCGATCGCTTCGGTTGATGGCGCTGATGTCGGTCAGTTCGAGAACTTGGT
>NZ_JABWRU010000098.1:0-211 GCF_014269165.1 Pseudomonas sp. SWRI68
CTTGGCGATAACATCGTCGGTGGTGTCGGTGACTTTAACCGACGCGGCATCACCCAGTTGCAAGTTCTCGAAGGCGCGACCATCGATGTCTGCTGCCGATTTGATACCCAGGCTGATTTCGCCGGCGTCTTTGTAGACGTCGTCGCCCTGCGCGTCGTGGCTATACGGCGCGCTGGTTTCGCCCGCCTTGATGGTGACCTGAGCATTGTTG
>NZ_JABWRU010000099.1:0-209 GCF_014269165.1 Pseudomonas sp. SWRI68
GACTTCCAGACCCCGGACAACGACGTCTACAACAACGGCTCGACTGTCAGCACCACCATCACTGGTGCAACCGGCGGTAACTTCGAGCAGCTGACGCCGAACCCGACCCCAGCGCAGACCACGATCAATGACTCGGTCGACACCACCACCGCAACCCTGACCGCCAATCCTTCGGTTACCGAAGGCGGCGTGATCACCTACACCGTGAC